>DGDX01000027.1:12267-19271 GCA_002385665.1 Firmicutes bacterium UBA3941 | reverse complement strand
CATATCATAGGCCAGGTCTCTGATGGTTGGATGTACTGTACTGTAGACAAAACCGCAATTATGGACATGCTGGACATAGAAGATGGCGAGGCGATTCTCTACATCAATCAGGCCGTAGGCACCAGCAGCACCGTCCCATCCAAATTCACCTACAGGACTCCTGGCTCCTGATACTTCCCTGTCAACCATGGTGCGAACGCCCAGCCCGTAGCTGTAGCCGACTTTCCCCATAAGGTCAAAATCCTCCCTGGAGGCCCTGCCCAGCTGATCCTTTCTCATTTCATCAATGGACTCCATGGATAGCAGCCTGTAGCCTTCCTTGCTTAGCCCGCCGTTGCACATGGCATCCAGGAATAGAATATAATCATCCGCCGTTGATATCAGGCCGGCACCGCCGCTTTCATAAGTATCTGAAAAGACATATGGGTTGTTTAGAGTCATGGGCTTGGTTTTCGAGGTTTCTTCATTGTACATAAACTGATCGGACATTTTAGCCTTTAATTCAGGGGTCCACTTAAAGCCCGTATTCTTCATACCCAGGGGCTTAAAGATATTTTCATACAGGTATTCTCCAAAACTCTGACCGGATACCACCTCAATAACCGCTCCAAGGACATCATGGCTTAAGCTGTACTGATAACGGGTTCCCGGTTCAAAATCCAAAGGCTCATTGGCAAGGGCCCCTATTATCTCCCTGGTGGTAGCCTTGTTATCCTTTTCCTTTAGGAGTTTTCTGATGGATGGGGCCATGAGATCATAGTTGAGACCGCTTTGCATGGTCAGGAGATGCCTTATGGTCATAGCATTCTCCGCCTTTCGGACCGAAGAACCTTCCTTAACCATCATTTCCTTGTACTCGGGGAGGTATTTGGAGACCGGGTCATCGAGGCCGATACTTCCCTTGTCCACAAGCTGCATAAGGGCTGTGCAGGTGATGACCTTTGAGGCCGAGTAGAGCCAGTAAGTATTGCTTTTTGTCAGGGGCTTGGTCATTTGATGGTCGGCAAAACCGGTGGTATGACGAAATACTTCCTCATGATCCTTGTAGATCACACAGTCGCATCCGGGGATACCCTGCTCCTGGAGCGAGTCGAGATAGTCTATAAGCTTTGCTTCTTTCATTTATTCTACACCCTCTCTTTGTACCGGTGGGAAGTTTCAAAAAATTATCTTGTTATATCTCAGGAAATTATGTATATGATATAAGTTTTTTGAAACTCCGGCCAATCCAAGTTCTTTGATAGCATCTTTTATATATTTTACTACATTAAATCCCTTATTGGAATACTTGGGCCAACATCAGACTTTTATATATCGTAATGTATTCAGCCAGGTATTATTGGAAAGGGTTTACAAGCAGGTATTCCTGTCGGAAAGGATGTAAGCAGGAAGTATAAGTATCCAAAGATTTTCCTTTTTTGATTTAAATGAAACTGTTCCTTAGCAATGAGTATCATTTAATGGATTTAGCTGATGGAATATTGTATAATCTAGTTGGTATACATTTATAGGTGCAGACACCTTGTTTGTACATACGATACAGGATATGAATAGTATATAAGTGAGGAGAGGATAGCGTGGAACTAATAACTAAGAAGGGCAAGGTCTGGGAGATCAAAGCCGGAGGATATGAGGCCGTTATAGCACCTGAAATTGGTGGAAATGTCATCGCCCTGCGGAAGGGTGACTTTGATGTATTGAGACACTACGACTCCTATGAGGAGGTTGTCAAGGCGCCGGTGGTTTATGGGCTTCCCATACTTTTTCCGCCCAACAGGATAGACGCTGGCCGTTTTGAATTTGCTGGAAGAACATATCAGTTCCCAATCAGTGAAAAACGAACCAACAATTCCCTGCATGGATTTCTGTCCCATCGTCCATGGAACTTTGACGTGGTAAAATCAGACAAGGATGAGGCTGTTGTCAGCTTAACCTATAAGAGTGGCAGGGACGAGGATTATTACAGCTATTATCCTCATGACTTTACCATAAAGATGGTATATACCCTTAACGCCCATGGACTTCACCAGGATATAACCATATCCAACGAGGGCGAGGAGGATATGCCCCTTGGCCTGGGCTGGCACACCGCCTTTGCACTGGAATTTAAAAAGGGAATAGATCCTGACAATGTAAAGGTAAAGGTATCCATAGGTGAGCGGGTTGAGCTGAGCGACAGGGGACTTCCGACGGGTGTGGTTTCCCCGCTGTCCGATGACGAGATAAAGTTTAGAAATGAGGGACAATCACCCCTGTATGCAGTAATGGACGATCACTATACCATAAATCCTATCGAGAAGGATGGGGAGCTGTTCCATGGTGCTCTATTGGAGGACGTGGCCAGCGGTGCCCGTGTTGTTTATCGTGTTGATCCTGCCTATAAGCATTGGATGATCTGGAACTGTTTTAAAGAGGGAAGCTTCATCTGCATAGAACCCCAGAATTGGCGGGTAAATGCACCTAATTTAGAACTGCCGGCGGAGGAGTCGGGAATGGATCACATTGTACCAGGTGGTACATATAGGGCAAAAGCCTCCATCTATGTTGAAGAGGATTAGGATTAAGGGGGAAAAAGATGGCTAGGACGCTGCTTTTTAATGGGAAGGTTATAACCCCATACCGGATAATCAGGAACGGGAGCCTGCTGATAGAGGGTGGGAAGATAGCGGGGATATTCCAGGGAAGACCCGAGATATCCGACTGTAGGGCTATAGACGCAAAGGGTTTATATATATCCCCGGGCTTTATCGATATCCATACCCATGGGGCAGGAGGCCACGATTTTATGGACGGTACTGTAGAGGCATATATAGGAGCGGCAATGGAACATGCCAGGCACGGTACTACTGCCCTTGTTCCAACTACCGTGGCCAGCACAACGGAAAGCCTTAAGGAGACCTTTGAAACCTACAAAAAAGCAAAATCAGCCAATACCCATGGAGCAGTTTTTCTGGGACTGCACCTGGAAGGCCCCTATTTTTCCATGGAGCAAAGGGGAGCCCAGGACCCTCGTCATATCCGGAATCCCGAGAGGGAGCATTACGAAGAGATCTTAAGCTGGTCAGATGATATAGTGCGCTGGAGTGCGGCACCGGAACTTGATGGGGCAATGGAATTTGGCAGGTTTTTAAGGGATAGGGGTATCCTGCCCTCCATAGGGCATTCCGATGCTATCTATGAGGAGGTCCTTGAGGCCTATGAAAATGGATATACCCATATCACCCACCTATACTCCGGAATGTCGGGGGTAAGAAGGATAAATGCTTACCGATATGCAGGGGTTATTGAAAGTGCCTTTCTGATAGATGAAATGACGGTGGAGATAATTGCGGATGGGGCACACCTGCCTGAGAGCCTGTTAAAGCTCATTTACAAGATAAAAGGTCCGGACAAGATCGCCCTGATAACCGATTCCATGAGGGCAGCCGGGATGCCCGAGGGGGAATCTATTCTGGGCGGCATCAGGGATGGCCAAAAGGTTCTGGTGGAAGATGGAGTGGCTAAGCTCATGGACCGTACGGCCTTTGCAGGCAGCGTAGCAACTGCTGACAGATTGGTCAGAACCATGACAGACATTGCAGATGTACCCCTTATTGATGCAGTCCGTATGATGACCATTACACCCGCCAGGATAATGGGGGTCGATGATAAAAAGGGCAGCATCGCCATAGGCAAGGATGCCGATCTGGTACTGTTTGATGATAACATTACTGTTGACACCGTTATTATTGGGGGTAGGGCTTTGGATGCAGATGCCCCGCCTTGTTAAACACGTGTTATATAACAGTTTTGATTTTTAATAAAGTTAACCACTTGTACTGGTTCATAATCTTAGGTAAAAGGCCATGGTTTTCTCCAAATCAATGTAGGAAGTAGAGAAGTTTCAAAAAACACATTGCCATTAATATTTGCTACATAAAGCTATAATAATTTTTTTGAAACTTCAACGATGACATTACTCTTACGATATTAAGTAGCGTTCAATAGCCATTACCGACATATGTGACTGGCACAACGCGTTAAATTATGTAAATAGTATAGAGAGACTACCGAACTTGGAAGGCGGAATGATTCTATGATAACGAATATCCAACGATTTTCTTTAAATGACGGCCCGGGAATTCGTACCACAGTATTCTTCAAGGGCTGTAACTTAAGCTGTAAGTGGTGTCATAACCCGGAAACACTGTCCCTTACACCACAACTGCTGGTTTATCCCGATAAATGTATGGGCTGCGGAGCTTGTATGCAGGTATGCCCCAAGGGGGCCTTGCAGGTGGTGGAGGGGAAGATAACCCTTGATAGAAAACTATGTGACAACTGCGGTAAATGTACTGGGGTATGCTTTTCCGGTACTTTGGAAATGGCAGGTACTGAAATGTCCGTTTCCGATATGATGTGGGAAATTGAACAGGATATCCCCTACTATAACCGCTCCGGGGGAGGGGTAACCCTGTCGGGCGGTGAAGTGCTGCTCCAGCCGGAACTGGCAAGGGAATTATTGAAGGCTTGCAAGGAGAAGGGTATTCACACAGCCATCGAGACGAATCTGTGTTATGACTTTGGGGTACTTGAATACCTGGCTCCATATCTGGACTTAATTATGGCAGATATCAAGGTATACGATAACGACCTGCACAAGGAGATGACCGGACAGGGGAATGATTTGATTTTTGATAACGTCCGTAGGCTGGACGAATTGGATATCCCCTATATTCTACGCACACCGGTGATTCCCGGGGTTAACGATAACGAGAAGGAGATATCGGCTCTTTCCAGGCTGGCAGGGGAAGGAAAAAATCTACTATATTATGAACTTCTAAACTTTAATCCTTTAGGTGGATCCAAGTATGACGGGCTTGATATGGAGAACCATTTCTATGAGGCAAGACCTCTACCCGAGGCGAGACTTGAGAACCTTAAGAACATAGCACTGCAAAACTGTTCATCAGTTCGTGTAGGATAGGAGGAATATGTATGCGTAACAGAATCAATCAATTCTCACCTGATGCGGATATGAGCTATTACCGAAGGATACAGATCCTTAGGGAAAGAAAATTGGAGGATACCAAGGATAAGGCTTCTTACTGGTCTTTTGCCGATGGGGATGATTATGGCGCCATTACACCGCCTGAGGATTATAAGTTTGAACCCATACCAAACCATGAAAACGGATCCTTCTATGGGTACGAGGGATGGAGCAGGAACTTCTACAAGCTTATGTCTGAACACCCCATCCACATAGATCCCTGCGATGCATTTGCCAATCGTTGGATGAACTGTCTGTCATGGATTCGGCATGAAAACGGCATAAACCAATTCAATCCCGATTACAGCTATGACCATTTAAGGCCGGAGCAAGAAAAATATGGGATCGTATCAGGTATAGGGTCCGATGCCCATTTCGGCGGTGATTATTCCATCGGCCTGTCCCTGGGTTGGGGAGGCCTTTTGGAGAAGCTGGAGCATTATCGCAAAATCAACCCGGAGCACAATGAATTTTACGATGCAGAAGTGTTGACGATTAAAGGCATACAGGTATGGATGGAACGCACCGTGCGGGAGATAGAGAAGGCTATAGAGATAGAAACCCATCCCGTATTAAGGGAAAATCTGGAGCAGATGCGTGAATGTAATGAGTATTTGATAAATGGGGCACCCCGCACCCTAAGGGAGGCCTGTCAGTGGATCTGTTGGTTCAATATGGCTTCCAGGGAGTACAATCGGGATGGCGCGGGCTGTCAGCTGGATGAAATCCTACGCCCTTACTACGAGAGGGACCTGGAAGCAGGTATTATAACGCCTGACGAAGCCAAGTACTACATTGCCTGCCTCCTGCTGAATGATCCCCATTACTACCAGTTAGGCGGGCTGTCTCCCGATGGAAAGGATATGGTCTCCTATTTCTCCTATATGATATTGGAGGCTGCCGATTGGCTGGATTCATCCTGTAACATTACCGTACGCGTTCACGATGGTATGGATATGGATTTCCTGAGAAAAGCTGTATACTACCTATTCAAGAACAAGAACGGTTGGCCCCGCTTCTCCGGAGACAAGGCCTTGAGCGAAGGCTTTATGAAAAAGGGATATCCGGCATCCCTGGCGCGTCAGCGTGTGGCTGTGGGCTGCCACTGGATGAGTCTGCCGGGGCTTGAGTACACCTTAAACGATTGTGTGAAGATCAACTGCGCCAAGGTTTTCAGGCTATCCCTGGATGAGATGATGGCAGGGGAAGGTGAAAAGAGCACCAAAGCCCTGTTTGAAATATACAGGAAGCATATGCGCCGGGCTGTGGAAGTGACTGCTGAGGGAATCCGCTTCCATCTGAAGTATCAGGTATACAATGAGCCGGAGCTGATGCTCAACCTGATCTCCCATGGACCTGTTGAGAAAGGCCTGGATATAGTAGATGGTGGGGCCATGTACTACAACATGTGCATAGACGGAACCGGTATTGCTACTGTGGCAGACTCTTTTGCCGCTCTGGAACAGCGGATTGAAAAGGAAAAGAGACTGACATGGGAAGAAATGTATGAGGTGCTAAGCAGCAATTTCCAAGGTATGGACGGTGAATACATCAGAAGGATGCTGGCATCCTCTGAGCGCTATGGCGGCGGAAACACCTTGGCTGACCGTTGGGCTGTCAGGATAAATGAACATTTTACCGAGGATGTAAACAGCATGGATGGGGATGGGGTAAAATTCATACCCGGATGGTTTTCCTGGTCCAATACTATCACCTTGGGCAAGGCTGTTAAGGCAACTCCCAATGGGCGGAGGGATTATGAACCCATCAACCATGGTGCAAATCCCCACCCCGGATTCCGCAAAGACGGTGCCCTGACCGCTATGAGCAATACCATATGCTCAGTACAACCGGGTTACGGGAATACTGCCCCCATACAGCTGGAGCTGGATCCGGGAATGGCCAGGGACGAAGAAGGAATACAAAAGGTATGCGATTATATATTGACCATCTTCGATCAGGGGGCAACCCTCCT
>DGDX01000027.1:0-12031 GCA_002385665.1 Firmicutes bacterium UBA3941 | reverse complement strand
CGGGTCACAGGCTTTACCGCATACTTCTGCCTGCTTACACCTGAATTCAGACAGCTGGTGGTAGACCGTATTATAAAGGCATCATAAGGGGAATAACTATTCCTTGAGGCGGTTGCCATTGGAAGGATGGCTATTATGGCTTGCAAAAAGTATGCGCATGTAGTAGTATAATTGTGGTTTTTGTGATATATTGTAGATAGTTTAGTATACAAGATCATGGTTTGCCAAACCCTGTAAAATACCGGGTTTTTGGCAAACACAATGGGGTAATAAAGGAAAGGTGGAAATGCTATGATTGATAACAAGTATGCCGTCGGAATTGTTGGCTGTGGTGGTATGGGTGGCGGACATGCAATCGCTATTGCCAGCGGTACCGGTAATGCTGTCTGGAATGATGACAGTAATGAAGGGACTCCTTGGGAAGGGAATATGAATTCGGATATTTCCCAAAAGCTGACCCTGGCTGGTGTTTATGACATCGATCCTGCCAGACAAAAGTGGGCGGCAGATCGAGGATTCAGGAACTACGATAGTTATGAGGATATGCTGGCGGACGAGAACGTAGATATTATCCTTATAGCTACACCAAATGATCTCCATTGTGAACAGGCCATAGCTGCTATGCGTGCCGGTAAGCATGTATTGTGTGAAAAGCCTGTTACTCCTACCAGTGCGGAGTTGGAAGAGATACTTGCCGTATCCAAGGAAACCGGTATGGTCTTCTATCCCAGACAAAATCGCAGATGGGATAAGGACTTCCGTATAATCAAGAAGATATATGATGAGAAGCTATTAGGGGAAACCTTTAATATAGAATGCCGTGTCCAAGGGTCCCGCGGAATACCTGGCGACTGGCGTGGTATGAAAAAACACGGCGGCGGGATGATGCTGGACTGGGGCGTTCACCTACTGGATCGTTTGCTGATTATGGTACCTGAGAAGGTCAAAAAGGTTTTCTGCAAACTGACCAATATTACAAATGACGAAGTAGACGATGGCTTTAAGATGCATATAACCTTCGAGAGCGGTCTGACTTCTGTTATCGAGGTAGGAACCTGTCATTTCCTTTCTTTGCCCCTGTGGTATTTGAACGGTACCGATGGTACTGCTCAGATCGATAACTGGAACTGCGAAGGGAAAATGGCTCGCCTAACCAGTTGGGAAGACAAGGACGCTACTCCCATACTCGCTGGAGCAGGACTTACCAAGACCATGGCACCGCGTAAGGGTAATTCGGTAGACTTCTTACCACTGCCCGAAGTTGAATTTGATAACAACGAGCTGTACACCAACCTGGTGGATACCATTAATGGTACTGCAGAGCAGTTGGTAACCGGAGAAGAGGCACTAAGAGTGCTGAAGCTGATGGAGGCTGCCTTTGAATCCTCCGATAAGGGCGTTGTTATAGATTTTGAATAAAGCCGATTTAGGCATCTATTATTCGTGCCTATTCAGCGGTCTTATATAGCCGGCATTGATCAGAACCCCTGAAGACCTTTGTGTGTTTCAGGGGTTTGTTTTTACCAATATCAAAGAGGTCATTAGTATATCAATAGACCACTATGATTGTTGTTACGTAAGCTGTTTCGTTTAACTATATGCTATATAGATGATATATTGGTTCTGTTTAGCATAACACCTTGATTTAATAGAAGGCTATATGGTTTAATTGATTTTGAAGTATTAGAATTTCTGAAACATGTATAGAATGGGAGGATTGGGTATTGGATAGGGTACATTTGATTGCAGTAGATCTGGATTTCACAGCCTTGGACAACCTATATGAGCTGAACGACATAACAGCGAGGGTATTAAAGAAGCTGGCAGAATTAGGACATAAGGTGGTAATTGCAACAGCAAGGCCGCCCGGTATGACCCTGCCCCATTACCGAAGGCTGGAACTGGATACATTAGCCGTATTATGCAACGGTGCGGATGTGGTTGATCTGTCCAGGGATGGATCAGTCCCGGAAACGAGATATTTATCCGCTCCTGATCTGGATAAGGTTCTGAGTATTTTCCCCACAGAGATTATCGATAAAATGGGGATGGAAAGATATGATGATGTTTATATATATGGTGATATGAGCGAATCCAATTACCACATGGAGCTAATTGAGCAAACAAACAGTCAATTCTTTGATATAAAGGATATTCCGAAAATCGATGTTGGCCGTGTCTTTATATGGGTCAGGAATGTTCCCGAAACAACTGAAATAATTGGTCAGCTGGAGAAGATGGATAACATCAGTTTCTATTACAGAGAAGCCAGAAGCGGGAAGGACCAGACCTATATAAGCATACAATCCATACTGGCAAATAAGTGGTATGGTGTAATGAAAGTGGCAGAACATTATGGAATAGCCAGGGAAAACATCATCACTTTTGGGGATGAGCTTAACGATAAGATGATGCTGGAAAAGGCAGGGCTGGGCTTTGTAATGAAGAACGGCAGGGATGACCTGAAAGAGCAAATTGGCAATATCACCAGCTATACCAATACCGAGGGTGGAGTAGGAAGGGAGCTAATAAGGCTGTTTAACCTTCCGGATAAAATTTAGCAGATCATCCGTTGAATTTAATAGGATTGAACCAACCCGTAAAACGGTGCGAATAATGACGGGCTCGGTTTGACAAATTATGTAAAAGAAGGATGCCCGGTTGGTGTTATCAACCAACCGGGCATCCTTGTAATCAGTACAAGGGACTTATTAATTCACTCAGTCAAACCTTGGAATTGCTCTTAATAAAGTCGATGAGCAGATCAACCTGGGTAAAGGCTATGCAGGTAACGGTGTCTGCACCCCCGTAGTACACGGCTATACGTCCGGTCTCAGAATCGGTTAAGGCCGCACAGGGGAATACTACGTTGGGAACATCGCCTACGCACTCATAAAGGGTTTGAGGCGAAATAATATAGGGCTCTGTCCTGTACATTACCTTCCAGGGCTCATCCAGATCCAACAGGGCTGCACCAACGCTGTATACAAATCCGTTACAGGAGGTTAGAACGCCGTGGTAGATCATCAGCCAGCCTTCGGTAGTCTCAATGGGAATGGGACCGGCGCCGATCTTTGTGGATTGCCAGCCCTCTGTCGCAGACATAACATGCCTATGCTTTCCCCAATAGGTCATATCGGGGCTTTCGCTATAGAAGATGTCGCCGAATGGGGTATGGCCGTTATCGCTGGGTCTGCTGAGCATGGCGAAGTTCCCATTGATCTTTCTTGGGAACATAACACCGTTCCTGTTGAAGGGCAGGAAGGCGTTTTCCAGTTGATAGAACTTTTTAAAGTCATATGTATATGCCACTCCAATGGTTGGACCATGATATCCGTTACACCATGTTACATAATAACGGTCATCAATCTTGCAAACCCTTGGATCATAACCATAGACAAAGTTGCCTATCTCAGGATCATCGCAGATAAAGGAAATGGGGTCGTGGTCCAATTCCCAATTGATGGCGTCCTTGCTTCTGCCCGCGTGGAGCTGCATTGCCCTTCGCTTGTCGTCACATCTGAATACTCCGGCGAACTCGCCTTCAAAGGGAACAACGGCACTATTGAAAATACTGTTGGAACTGGGTATCAGATCTCTTGGAATTACGGGGTTTCCACTGTAACGCCACATTACTTCGTGGGAACCTTCAGGCCGGTCTTCCCATGGAATGTTGGGAAGCGGTTCTCCAATAATGGTTTTCTTAGACATAGGCTTCCTCCTTTAAATTAATATTTTTATCTTTGAGTAATTGAAATCTATCCCCATGGAAAATCCATTATTTTTGGGGATTTTGGATTATTTAACGGAATAAAGGGATATATTTAAACATATCATCTAAAATTATTCCGTTTGCTTTGAATATATCATTATTATGAATATTTTGTCAATTTAAATTCTCCCTCAGCTCATGGGCATTTGGGCTCGAAGCCTCCGATTTTGTCTCTTCCAGTAGTACCTGAAGTAGGGACTGCCTTTTATTCTGGCGGGGTTGTTCCGGTTTTTATCTATAAAATCCAGGATGAGCCTTTCCTCTTCCTCAAAGCCCTTTTTCATTATACCCTTTAGGGTGTCCGGATTTGGATTTTTCATGTCAAGACCGCTGACCTCCTGGGTTAGTTTCTGCTCGATCTCATCCCGTCTTTTTATATAAAGGTCAAGGTCTTCGATCCTATTTTCTATTACCATACGATGAAATTCTTCCCTTACATGCCAATATCTTAGGGCTGTATCCGCTTCATCTTTACTGAACAGAAAATCCTCCTCATCCAGCATCCAATAGGGTTTAAAGAGGGATAAGCAGGGGGTGGAGCTGCCGGTTATCCAATAGGTAGGCATCTTGTCATGTATAGAGGCTATATAGCTGCCAGTTGCATGGTCGCCAAAAATAAAACCGGCGTGCATGCATACACTCTTAAGGGAGCTTCTTTTAAAGGGGTTTGCATCTATCCTGTCCTCATGGGATCGGAGGATATCTTTCATGGTATCCACGGTAATTTTTCCCTTGTTTTGCTCCAGGATTGAGGAACTGGCGGCCAGCCTGGCTTTTGATCCGCTAAAATGAGTAAATACGGGTTCGGTATAGCATCTGGCAAAGTGGAAATCTTCCTCTCCCTTACACCAGCCCTTATCTACTGCATGTTTTATCAGATCCGGATGGCAGAGGTCAAAGTCCCTGCCTATGGACAGGCAATTGGAGATACTGCGTACATCCTTGACCTCTTGGGCGGCCCAATAGATACCGGCGGTTTCCAATACCCAGGCGGAATTGCTGTCGGCTATCAGGAAGGAATTATGATAGGTGAACTGCTTCTCATATCCGCAGTTGCCGCCCTGACCATACTCCTCCAGGAGCTTGATGATGCACATAAGGGCTTCTTTACTGGTTTTACACCTCTCCAGGGCTAAGCGTACCATATCCATGCCGATCAGGGCATCTTCCCCATAGGGTTCCTTTGTAAACACCGCCTCATTCCCGATATTTAGTCCAAACTCGTTGCATCCCATCTCACAGCCCCAAATCCAGGAGGGTTTCAGCAGCAGGACCTCGTAGGTGTGGGGGACCTGGTCAATTTCGATATAGGTGCACTTCACCTTGGCGTTTTCTCCATGATCAGCGGCAGGCACCCTGACCATGATATGTGGTTCATTGGGTTGGCGGTCGCTGTTCTTGGCAAAGATGGTTACACCGTCCCTTGTGGAATTGCCTAAGGCTACCATTGTATCGCACATATGGATTCCTCCCTTTTTCAGTTAAATCCGTTGGTTATAGAAGTGAATAAAGTAAAACAAGGGGATTCCGGACCTTAATATTTTTCGTTCTATTAAGTATAGCCGGTTTTTGTTGATATAAAAAGATGCATGGTGCGAAATATTTTTCTTTCAATATGGATTATATAAAAAATTGAGTACTTGTTACAAAACCAAAGGCAGTCTAAATAGGTTGAGCAAGTCAAACACTTGGGCTATAATCATCTTGTGGTTGGATGTAATCATTCCCAAACTATAGTTCTGACACACTGCTTAACTAATACCATTATATACCACTACCTTAGCGTATTTCAAGGACATGTTCCACCTATGCCGATTCAACTGCTGCAGCAGGATCAACCATGGATTTAGGAGGATTTTATGACCAGGACGGTCTTAAGGAATTTTGCCATATATGCAAGAGAAAAGCTGATAGAGAACACAAGAACCAGGGCTTCCATGATGGGGATAACGGAGGATGGAATACAGCCCCCGCTGTCAAAATCAGAATCTGGTGATGAACTGATATTTGAAACCGGTACAGCAAGCCCATTTGCAATATCGGGAGATGAGGTTAGACAGTATAGGGCACTCATTGATGAGCTGGAGGATAGGAAAAAGCGCTCCAACCATAGAGTTGCCTATAGAGAATTGATAGAGGATATAGCCTGTACCTGGTTTATAAGGCTTGTTGCCATTCGTTTTTTGGAGATCAACAATTATCTTCCCAATGGAATTCGGGCCCTTTCATCGGGAAGGCAAGGGGCAGAGGAGCCGGAGTTGGTGACCCGATACTTAGATGCCGGACTGAACCTCACTGACAAGGAGATTGGAAAATTAGAGGAATGGAAAGCAATAGGCAATCCTACATCCATGGATAGGGCCTTTGGCCTGCTTTTAATAAAGCTATGCCATGAACTAAACCAATACTTTCCCATTTTGTTTGATAGAACCAAGGCGTATCCGGATCTCTTACTTAACCTATCCTATAGTGACCCCGAGGGAGTTGTGTATAGACTGGTACATCAAATTGAAGAAAAGTATTTTGATTTGGAATCCCAAGGGGGAGAGGGAAATGCGGAGGTGGTAGGCTGGCTGTATCAATACTACAACACCAAGCCCAGGGACAGGGTTATTGATGTTCTGTCAAAAACCATTGTAAGAAAGCGGGATATTCCGGCAGCTACACAGGTTTTTACCCCGGACTGGGTTGTCAGATACATGGTGGACAACTCGCTGGGCAGATATTGGTTGGAAAGGAATCCGGACAGTCCTATCAGGGAGTCCCTGGAATACCTGATGCCCGGGGATATACCCGTTATCAAAGAGGAGGTTTCTCCGGAGGAAATCAGGGTATTCGATAATGCCATGGGCTCCGGACACTGCCTCAGCTACGCCTTTGATGTACTGTTGATGATCTATGAATCCCGGGGCTACACAGCAGGGGACGCGTCAAGGCTTATTTTAGAGAAAAACCTCTATGGCCTGGATATTGATAAGAGGGCCTGCGGGCTTGCGCGTTTTATTCTGCAGATGAAGGCGAGACGGCATAACGCAAGGGCATTTGATTGGGGTACAAAAACCAACCTGACATATTTTGAAGATTCGTCTGGCATCCATAAGGACTGCTTAAACCATTTTGGCCTTAATATGAGCCCATCAAGGAGGGAAAGAGCCCAAAAGGAAGCAGGCTATCTAATAGATAAATTTGAAAATGCTGTGGAAATAGGCTCCCTACTATACATGGACAAAATAGATATAGGGCTCTTATTGGATTTTATTCATGATTGTGGGGAAGATGGCGATATACAAATGGAGGGGGTGGATATAAGGGAGGTTCAAAGGCGATTAAGGAAGCTGGTCAAAATTGCCTCCATTCTGACAGACAGATACCATGTAATGGTCACCAACCCTCCCTACCTGAATAAGCCGGATAGGAAGCTCAAGGATTACATATGGGAAAATTATGCGGACTACAAGGGGGACTTGTTTTCCGCATTTATCTATAACAATTTAAGGATGTGCAGGAAGGGCGGCTACTCGGCCTATATGTCCCCTTTTGTGTGGATGTTTATTCGGACCCATGAAAGGTTGAGAAAGCATATAATTAAGAAAAAAGCCATTGTATGCCTTATCCAAATGGAATACTCCGCATTTGGGGAAGCTACTGTGCCCCTTTGTACCTTTGTACTTCAAAACAGCAGGACAAAGGGTAAGGGAAAATATATTAAGCTGACGGATTTCCCCGGGGGAATGGAAGTACAGCGGCTTAAGACCCTGGAGGCTATAAAGGATCCCGGAGTTTATTACTACTATGAGGTGAATCAGGATAGGTTTGAAAGGTTGCCCGGTATGCCTATAGCCTACTGGGCAGACGAAAGCGTAATAGAGGCCTTTTTAGAGGGTCAGCCGGCAGGCAGCTTAATTGAACCCAAGGTGGGGCTTCAAACCGGCGACAATGACAGGTTTTTAAGACTCTGGCATGAGGTGGATATAAATAAGATAAGCTTTTCTTCGGATTCTATAGAATCATCCATAGCCTCAAAGAGCAAATGGTTCCCCTACAATAAAGGAGGTAAGAGAAGGCAGTGGTACGGCAACTACGACTATGTAGTTAACTGGGAGAATGACGGTTACGAAATCCGAAATTTCGTGGACAACCATGGAAAAAGGCGGTCAGCCGTTAGGAATTCAAGGTACTATTTCAAAGAATCCCTCACATGGTCCCTGGTTACCAGTGGCGGGTTCAGCATCAGGTACAGGGAGGCGGGAAGCATCCATGATGTTTCGGGCATGTCTGCCTTTACCGAGGATCGTCACAGGCTTTTGTATATGCTGGGACTTATGGGATCAAAAGTATCGGGCTATATATTCAAAATCCTAAATCCCACCATAAACCTACAGGTCGGGAATTTTAGTGACTTCCCCGTGCTATTCTGTCATGAAGAAAGGGTTGTAGGTCTGGTACTGGAAAATATCCAAATCGCCAAGGAAGAATGGAATTCCTATGAGGAAGCATGGGGGTTTAAGGAACATCCCTTCCTGACCCATAGAAAGTCAGGATTTATAGAGGACAGCTTCAAGGCCTGGAAAAGAGTGGCCAGAGACAGGATAGAGAGGCTTAAAGGCAATGAGGAAGAACTAAACAGAATGTTTATTGAGCTCTATGGGCTGCAGGGGGATTTATCACCCTGTTTGAGTGAGGAGGATATTACCCTGAGGGATGCGGATATGGGCAGGGATGTAAGATCCTTTATATCCTACGCCGTCGGATGTATGTTTGGCCGATACTCCCTGGACTATAAGGGGCTGGCCTTTGCCGGCGGTAAATGGGATGAAAAGAGGTATGCAAGTTTTAAGCCCATCGGGGATAATATCTTACTAATCACAGACCGGGACTATCATATAGAGGATATCACCCATAAGTTTATAGAATTTGTTAAGGTATCCTTTGGTGAGGACAGCCTGGAGGACAACCTTAGATTTATTGCCAAGGGGCTAGGTCTCAAGGGAACACCCCGAGAGGTGATAAGGGAATACTTCCTGAAGGCTTTTTATAAGGATCACGTGAAGGCATATCAAAAAAGGCCTATATACTGGCTGTATGATAGCGGGAGGAAAAATGGATTTAAGGCCCTTATCTATATCCACAGATATGATGAAAATATAGCGGAAACCATGCGTACAAAATACCTTCATAGGATGCTGGAGATCTATAGGGGTACAGTAGAAGTCCTACAGGATTTCATGGATAAGAATAAGGATCCGGAAAAGGTTATACAAGTCAGGAAACGCATTCAAAAGGTATCGGCGCAGATACGGGAGTGCCTGGATTTTGATGATAAACTGGAAGAATTGGCCCATAGAAAAATACCCATGGATTTAGACCATGGGGTGAAGGAGAACTACAACAGGATACAGATGGACGCCAAGGGCAATAATTTGGGAATTCTGGCCAGGATTAAATGATTGCTCAGACCGCTTTTAATTATGTGGAATTAGTTGATTAGGGAGTGTATAGCTGATAAAATTGGATTATAATGTATGACATCCTATATTAGTTCTTTTATAATCTTATTATGCTATCGCATTAGCCAGGTAATGGCTATTGACCGCTACTTCCAACATCAATTTGGAGAAAACTAAGGCTTATTCCATTTGAAAAGCCTATCGCTTCCAATCCGGCGTCCTGCCGGAAGGAAGCTGCTTAAGGCGTCCTGCCTTAAGCTACGGCTTTTCTGCATTCCATAAGCCAAGTTTTCTTAACCAAATCGATGAAGTCATCCGCTTATCAATAGTCCATTACTCTTAGAACCAATGTTTCAACCATGTTTCAGTTAGAAAAAGCAGCTTCTTGGTGTAATTTGAAAGCTGCCGAAATAGACCATCCTCCCATGAGAATAGTTAGACCTGAATTCCAAAGCTGTGCAGTTACTCTTGAGATGGTAGTAGGAGTTTAATAGCTATTACCGTCATAAGGTTGGCTGGCACAACAGGTTAATTAATTATTTAGTACATATTTATAATAATCAGTGTCCAGTACCTTGGCAGAATAATAGAACTTTTTCTCCACTATATCCAGGATGTCATCGATGTACTCTTGACCGACCTGTTGGTCCTGGCTGGGATAGAATACCTTTTCTTCGGCATCGTATCGTCCTTTATCCGTTATAAAGCTCCTGTTTAGGAATATGACCAGGGGCTCCGAATCGGAAAAGATGTCCCGGCCCATCAGGAGTCTGGAATCGTATTCCAGGCCAAGCAGGTTGGAGAGGGTGGGTATGATATCCAAACTGGAACAGGGTTTATCTATGGTTACAGGCTCCATGCCCTTGGTATAGAGTATAAAAGTATTCTTATAGAACTCGAAATTCTTTTCAAGGGTATGGCCGGCCAGATCGTCCAGTTCATTTTTTTCAAGGCCATAGGGGTAATGGTCGGAGCTTATGGCTATGAGAGTTCTTTCTGCGATCCCGGCCTCCTCCAGCTGATTCAACAGGTATTCCATTGCCCTGTCGAATTCAATCTGGGTGGCCATATATGCCCTTCCGGCCTCGGTATAGGGCAGATCCTTGACAAGCTCCTTATTCTTTATGGCCATATGGTTGCCCATGAAATTATACTGCATATGACCGCTTACGGTCATATAATAGGTATGGAAGAGTTCATCGTTTAAGTATTCCGGAATGGTTTTTTCCATCATCTCCAGGTCTGACCTGGGCCAGGCCTTGGACATTTCAAGTCCGTTACCTATACCCTTGTAATCATACCCCATGTTTGGGTGGGAGACGTCCCGCCTATAGTAATCATAGGTGTGGTTGTGGTAAGCCCTGGTATTGTAACCCAAGACCCTTAACTGGTTCCCCATGGTAAAGGGCATGGATATACGACCTGAGAAATATAGGCTCCAGACCCCTCGTTTGGGTAGAAGGCTGGTACAGGCGACATATTCGCCATCCAGGGTACTTACCTCCCATATGGGAGTGTAGAAGTTAGTGAAATTGTAGCCCTCATGCACCATTTTATACAGGGTGGGGGTTACATCCTTATGCACCGCATAGGGTGAAAAACTCTCGGCTGTAATGAGGATGAGGTTGTAACCCTTGTATTTTCCAGTATACTCATTTTTGTTTGTGGGCGGGACCTCTGAAAAGTACTTATGCATGTCCCTGATATCATCATCCGTCTCAGAGGCTATAAGTTGGACGAAATCTATATCCAAAATATTGGGTTCATAGATGGGTTCCGGCTGATCCTCCGCAGGCTCTTTGTCAATATCATCAGGCTCTGCAGGCTCTATGGGCTCTTTGATATCATTTTCGGGCTCAACAGGCTTATACGCTTCCTCAACCTTATCATTATTGATGTTGCCTAAAGGGTTATTCATAAGGATTAACCTTTGGGCATCCAGGCGCATGCTGGTCAGAAGGCCCAGCTTTTGTGCAGTCAACAAGGGGTTACCCGGATTATAGTATAGTTCATAATGTGAATTTACCTGCCTGTCCCCTAAATAGATGTCCCCAATGGCCAAAACATTGACGAGGATCAGCAGAAACAGAAGAACCAGAAAAGAGCCGAGTCCGGGCCGCCTGCAAAAGACTACTCTATTTTTAAGGATTAAAATTGTTATTGGGGGAAGGAAGAACAGGAAAACCCACAGCCAGTTCCTGGACAAGACATAAAGGATATCCTTCCAAAACTCCATGACCTGTCCCCCCTGACCCAGAGAATACAGGGTATAGAAGGTCTTGAAGAACTTGTAGTATACCATTTGGGAAGAGAAGATTACACTCAGCAGAAGCAGGAGGATAAATGCCAGGGTAAACTTGTCCTTGCCGTTAAACAGGCTGGAAAGCAAGTAAAAAATAATGGAAAAGGACAGACCGAACATAGCCATATAGAATAAGTCAAACCTGTGAAAAGGTTGCATGGTGGTGATCTTTAAAATAATCTCATAAAACAATACGGAAGCAAAGAAGTACAATAAGAGGGATTGTGCTTTAAGGTATTTCATCATGGTGATACCAACCTTCCATAAAAAGTATCATAAACACGTCCCTTGTCATCATGTCAGGATATGTATTTATTTCGTTACAAACTTTGGATGGTATATCTGAATAAGTCCCTGGGATTGAGTTTTGTTTATTATATCACTCCAAAATTCAAGAATAAACGATATTTTGGAATTGTATTGGAAATTTAACAGATTCTTAAAGGCTATCAATGAGATGTAATATGGATATGTACATAAAAAGAATATATTAAAACACCTCTATAATCC
>DGDX01000067.1:11910-19938 GCA_002385665.1 Firmicutes bacterium UBA3941 | reverse complement strand
CTTCTTTTGTCCGTCATAGACCCACTTAGGGTTTTCTCCAAAGGCAACCTTTAATGCCAAGGGTTCCTTAATTACCATATCGTCCACCCGTCTGCCATAGGTCTTAAGGGCTGTAAACTGACCCCCAATAACATTGGCACTACCCGGCCCTGTTACCACCGTGGTAATACCATTTTCTCTGGCTTCACGAAAGCAATGGTCCTCAGGATTAATTCCATCTATAGCTCTCAGTTCAGGAGTAACAGGATCTGTAGCCTCGTTACCGTCGGAACCTTCAAATCCAATCCCATCCTCCCACATCCCGATATGACAATGAGCATCCACTATGCCCGGCATCACCCACATACCCTTAGCATCGATAACTTCGGCATCTTTCGGGACTTCAAGATTTTCTCCTATATCTAGGATCTTCTTTCCTTTAATTAGGATATCGCCCATCTCATATATTCTGTCGTTCATGGTGAGAATCTTACCGTTTCTTATTAGAATCATCTTCTTACCCCCATCTATATATCCCTCATGGAAAGGGAGATTCTGCCCCGTTCTGCATCTACGCTTAGAACCCTTACCTTTACTATATCCCCTACCTGCACTATGTCCATGGGATGCTTTACATAGCTATCGGCCAGCTGGGAAATATGTACCAGCCCATCCTGATGCACCCCTATATCCACAAAAGCCCCAAAGTCCACCACATTTCGGACGGTTCCCGTAAGGATCATATCGGGCTTTAAATCGTTTATATCCATTACATCGCTCCTTAGTATGGGCTGAGGCAGCTCATCCCTTGGGTCCCTTCCCGGTTTCTTCAGTTCCTCTATAATATCGTTTAATGTTGGGATGCCCAACCCTAAGGTGGAGGATAGCTCTTTTACATTCCACTCCTCTATCTCCTTTTGTAACTCTTTTAAATTTTCTTGGGACAAGTCCTCCAATGAGTATCCCTTTAGTTCTAATAGTTTAACCGTTGCCTCATAGGATTCGGGATGAACAGCGGTATTGTCCAATATATTGGCCGCACCGGGTACCCTCAAAAATCCTGCACATTGCTCAAAGGTTTTAGCCCCCAGTTTACTTACCTTTAGGAGCTCCTTGCGGGAAGTAAACCTCCCATTCTCTACCCTATAGGCCACGATGTTCTTGGATACTGTCTTACTTATTCCGGAAACATATTGAAGCAATGATGGTGAGGCGGTATTGAGATCCACCCCCACGCTGTTTACACAGTCTTCCACCACCCCCTGAAGGGTTTCCGCCATCCTCTTTTGGTTGACATCATGTTGATATTGACCTACTCCTATGGCTTTAGGATCAATTTTTACCAGCTCCGCCAGTGGATCCTGGAGCCTTCTGGCAATGGATATTGCACTCCTTAAGGCAACGTCAAATTCAGGAAACTCCTCGCTGCCAAGGGCTGAGGCGGAATAAACCGAGGCTCCTGCTTCGTTGACAATTGTATAATAGACCTGGCTGTCTATTTCCTTTAACAGATCAGCCACCACTATTTCTGTTTCCTTCGATGCCGTACCGTTACCTATAGCTATTATGTTGACATGGTGTTTAACGATTAGATGCCGTAAATATTCCTTGGCCTTGTCTATATCATGATGGGGCAGGGTCATGTATGCAACTCCGGTGTCCAATACCTTACCGGTACCATCTACCACAGCCACCTTGTTTCCGGTCCGATACCCGGGATCCAGACCCATCACTATCCGGTCCTTTATGGGAGACTGCAGAAGGAGGTTCTTTAAGTTTTCACCGAAGACCTTTATGGCCTGTTCCTCGGCAACCTCTGTCAGGTGGCTGCGTATCTCCCGCTCGATGGACGGGGCAATGAGCCGCTTATAGGAATCCGCAATTATCACTTGAATATTGGGAAATACTATACTGTTCTTATTGGTTACTACCCTGCCCTCTATTAG
The DNA here is from genome assembly GCA_002385665.1 of Firmicutes bacterium UBA3941. Taxonomy (GTDB): domain Bacteria; phylum Bacillota; class Clostridia; order Caldicoprobacterales; family UBA3941; genus UBA3941. The sequence goes on along the minus strand of DGDX01000067.1, from coordinate 18,013 downwards.
GCTCATCATATCTTGCTCATCTACAACTATTCTTACACTAAGGAAGCCTTCCTTTTCACCACGATTAATGGCCAAGATCCTGTGGGGTACAATCCGCTTCACGGCTTCACTATATTCATAGTACATCTCATAGACCGATTGCTCCTCAGGATCTCCCCTTACTTCCAGTATGCCGTGGTCAAAGGTGTACTCCCTTATGGCTTTTCTAAGGTCCGCATCATCGGAAAGAATTTCTGCCACGATGTCCATTGCCCCCTCCAGGGCCTCCTCGGCAGTAGTCACCTCTTTCTCCAGATCTATGTAAGAAGCGGATATTTCCATTACATCCCCTTCCATTAACTCCTGTGCCAACAATAAATCCGCCAAGGGTTCAAGCCCCTTTTCCCTGGCTATAGTAGCCCGGGTTCGCCTTTTAGGCCTGTAAGGCCTGTATATATCCTCCAGCTCTGTCATGGTGACAGCCCCGTTTATCCTATCCACCAATTCCTGATTTAACTTACCCTGTTCGTCTATCAGGCGGATAATTTCTTCCCGCCTGGCCTTCATATTCCGTAGATATGTAAGCTGGTCCAAAAGTTCCCGAAGCTTTATATCATCCAATCCTCCGGTAACTTCCTTTCTGTATCTGGCAATAAAGGGAACGGTATTGCCCTCGTCTAATAGAGCAATGGTATCTTCCACTTGTTTTTCCCTCACGCCCAAATTTTTCGCTAATGTCACAATTATATCCTGCATAAATAATTACTCCCAACATAGATGATAACGGTTCTCTATCAGCTGGTCTATCCTTGTCCTATTGGGCTAATATACTATACCCAAAAACTCAGCTACTCAATCTCTGTTGCTTTTTCATAGTCCTTTGCCAATTTGTCCTTCTTGATAGTCAAAAACCCTAGGATTGAGATTATAAGTGCACTTAAGGCATCTACGATGATATCCTTCATGGTATCCCTTAATGCCTCACGGCCTACTAGCAAGGTTCCGTCCTCCAAAGCATATTTTTGCATGTTTAGCGTTAACAGGCCGTCAAAGGTATATTCATAGATTTCCCAAACGCTACCTGCCGCAAGGGCAAAACAAAATGCAAACAAGGCTATAAAAAAAGGGCTTAACTTCAATCTCAGGCGCTTTGAACCGTTTAAGATACTTACCAAACTAAAACCCAGAGCCCCTAACATGGCACCACTAAAAGCATGTAATATGGTATCCCAATGAGGTATAACAAAATAAAAATTTCTGACTTCACCAAGGTATATGGCGCAGTATAGAAATATAAAATAAAGCACATACATATAGTTTGGTATGTTGATCATCCACCTTCTCTCAATCAGAGAGGGTATTGCCATAACTATAAGTCCCAATACACACTGTATCAGCATTAAGGTATAGTCACTTTTGACTCTTACGGATTCATCCAGACCTTCTCCTTCATGAGGTGCATTTACTATCTTTACAATGGAATATAGTATTGAAAATAGCAGAGTAATCAAAAGCAATGCGCCTATTATCTTCTTCCAATCCAACCTCTTAATAACAGAGTTAAACTTATTCGCCATATCCCACCCTTTTAATCTGATAATATACTTTAAAAAACACAATATACTCCATCCAGAGACCAACTAATAACTACCGCGTAAAAACCTTTTCTGTCTGATTATATTAGCTGCAAAGTTTTTTCAACCAATTCATCTACCGTTACCTGAGGATAGCCTATTATAGTAGTGGCAAGGCGTAGATTAAAGCCTTCATACCAATATGGAGGGATCTTGTTTTTTCCCAGAATCATCCCCATAATTGAGCCTACCGTCGCCCCATTGCAATCGGTGTCAAATGCAGCCTGCACTGAAAGACAAATCGACTTACCAAAATCCATATCCCCATACAACAAGGCCATAACCACAACCATTGCATTGGAGTTTGTATGGCACCAATCATGGGCATCGTATTCGTCATATTGCTGGTGGATATAATCGATTACCTTATCCACGGTTTCACCGGATTTATACCAATCAAGAACCTGGTTTACGTCCCTGTATAACCTGGACTTTGACGGTATTTGGTCCAGACCGGATTCGATAACCGTAATAATATCATCTGTTACCATGGCCGCAGCATTCATGGCTGCAACAAACATTTCACCATATATTCCGTTCCTCACATGTGAAATACATGCATCTCTCCAGGCCATCTCGGCTGCCTTTTCCGGATCTCCCGGGTTTATATAGCCATAAAAGTCCCCACGAATCTGCGCGCCTATCCATTCACGATATGGGTTGTTATGGACAGCTGTCTCAGGAGCGTACAAACCGGATGCCGCATTCCTATATGCAACCCGCTCCGCTGTACAGGTTGAAAACATAGGGACCCATGAAAGCCATGCTTCCAAAACATCATCGGGGCAAAAATCTATACCATATTCCTCAACTATCTTCATTGCCAGTACAGTATAATTGGTATCATCATCTACAGGTGCTATCCCATCAATTGTATCCGCCCAGCAGCGCTTTTCAAATATATTCGGATCGTATTCGATTACCTCGGCAAATTTATCCGGTATTTGATCCCTGGTGATATACCTTTCCATGGGATAATTCCCTGTCACTTTTAATAATTCATCCAGCTGCTTTCTTTTAAAACCTTCTACGGGTTTTCCCAACAAACATCCCGATATGCGTCCAATCCACGCCCCTGCCAACTTGATCTTCAGTTCCTCCAGGGATATATTCCTATCAAGGTTTGTTTTTGGTTTTCTTCTTTCATCCAAAATATCCTTTAACTCTGATGGTTCAACATAGGGGTGATCCGGTAAAACAGGTGCATTTATTAGCTTTTGGCGGATTCCCTGAGCAATCTCCTTATAGGATTCATCCTTGGCTGCCCCTGCTACCTGTTGGCAAAGTTCTTTAAGATGTTCCACATCCCGACCTTCATCCCTGGCTTGTTTCCATTCAAACATAAGCTCCGTATCATACCTCATCCAGCCTTGTTTCTGTAACATAATTGTACCCTCCCTCTTCCATGGCTTTTATTGCCTGAAACTATATTTCTGCTTAAAACATACTCCTTTATTTCATAAGAAGTTTACTCCAGGTTGAATTGATGCGCTATACTGGTTAACCGTATGCGATTATGTACCAGCATAATAGGCAAATTACCCAGTTTAAGTATACTTGTATAATTGGTATTGTATTTAATAGCCAGTTGCATGTCAACATAAACTATTGTATATGAAATTCAGCTATAGTATCCTTAAGAAGAAAGGTTAGATATATTAATTTTGGGGAGGAAGGATTAATTGATAGTGGTAACCCTTTTAGGCAGCGGTGGCGGTATGCCCATGCCCAACAGATACCTTTCATCTATGCTCATAGACTACCAATCGAGAAAAATTCTCATAGATTGCGGGGAAGGCACCCAGGTTTCCATGAGGGAAAATAAAACCGGGTTTAAAACCCTGGATATCATATGCCTGACCCATTTTCACGGAGATCACATATATGGCCTGCCGGGGTTATTGTCGACCATGGGTAACAGTGGAAGAACTGAATCCCTTACAATAATCGGACCTTCAGGTGTAAATGAAATAATCCAAGCACTGAGGCAGACAATCCCATACTTACCTTTTGGTGTGGATATAATCGAAAACCCCCAGGCTCCCCTATCCTTGTATCCAGATCCTGCCTCAGGAGGCCTTAAGCTTAATCACGGATCAGCAGAAGCTAAAGGGAAAGTGGAGATTATTCTCTCTACCCTGAAGCTCCACCACTCTTCCCCCTGTCTGGGTTATAGCCTTTATATACCTAGAAGGCCTAGATTTTATCCGGATAGGGCAATTCAGCAAGGTATCCCTGTGAGATACTGGAAAAGACTCCAACAAGGGGAAACAGTTGTGGACGGAAAACACATATACGAACCCCATATGGTCTTAGGAGAAGAGCGAAGGGGTATAAAACTGAGCTATATAACCGATACCAGGCCGATTGATACCATACCGACTTTTATTTGTCGAAGTGACCTGCTTGTATGCGAGGGTACCTACGGGGCTGACGAAGACCAGGAAAAAGCCCTAAAGAATAAGCATATGACCTATCGTGAAGCCGCTGAACTTGCCCTTAAAGGAAAGGTAAAAGAACTCTGGCTCACCCATTTTAGTCCTGCGATGGATGATCCAGAATTCTATCTAAAAAACGCAACGGGGCTTTTCCCTAATACGATTCTAGGTCATGACGGTATCACTAATATCTTAAGGTACTCTCCTGCACGCACCTCTTAATGAGATGTAGTTTCACATTGGGTTCTTGCGGCAGGATCATCTACCATGCTCATCACAGACTGAACCACTGAATTCCAGAGTTCCACCCAGGTATTTTTCTACAGTATCCCGGGCATCTCCCCTGGCTCCTATTACAACCTCAATGCCCTTTTCACGGAAGATATCTACTGCACCACTGCCCATCCCGCCGGAGATGATGACCCCTACTCCTAAATCATTTAGATAGTTGGGTAAAAAACCAGGCCTATGCCCGGGATTTGGAATTGATTCGCTTTTTACTATCTTCTTATCCTCTATATAAAAGATATTAAAGTTCTCACAATGTCCGAAATGTTCGGTTATGTTCCTGCCTTCGCTGGCAACGGCTATTTTCAATTTAAATTCCTCCTTTTCCTTTGTTGGCCTATCCTTCCAATGCCTTGGCAACATCGTCCATCCAGTTACCCTCAAACAGCTCAATCATGCCCCTGTCACAAGCCTGTGGAATTCTTGGATCTATAGGGAGCTTGGCCAGGACCTCAATATTATACCTATCGGCAATTTCATCGATATGGCTTTCGCCGAATATTTCATGTCTTCCCCGGCAGTCAGGGCATTCAAAATATGACATGTTTTCAACTATTCCAATAATGGGAATTCTCATCATTTCCGCCATTTTAACGGCCTTGGATACTATCATGGACACCAGCTCCTGGGGAGAGGTCACAACCACTACCCCATCCACTGGTATGGATTGGAAAACAGTTAGGGGAACATCCCCGGTTCCCGGGGGCATATCTATAAACATATAATCCACATCCCCCCAGATTACATCGGTCCAGAACTGTTTAACGGTACCCCCTATAATGGGTCCCCTCCATATTACCGGATCGGTTTCATTTGCCAGCAGCATATTTATTGACATTATGTTTATCCCTGTGGTACTCCTTATGGGGAACATGCCTAATTCGTTCCCCGTAGCCTTCCCAGTTATTCCGAAAGCCTTGGGTATGGACGGCCCGGTTACATCTGCATCTAAAATAGCAGTTTTATGCCCTCTCCTGTTCATGGTTACGGCAAGCATGGATGTTACCAAGGATTTTCCCACTCCACCTTTTCCGCTTATAATCCCAATCACCTTTTTAATATTGCTGAGCTCGTGAGGTTTTTCCCTGAAGTCAGCTTTGGGGGCAGTCCTTTCGCTACATTCCTCGCTACAGCTTCCACAATCCATATTGCAATTATTGCTCATAAAGTTATCTCCTTTGCCTATAAGATATTGTTAAGATATGACTAACGCCTTATGCCGGCCAGATCGAGATACCAAACCAACACAAGGGCTAATTACTCAAATAAGATTTTCATGGTTTTTTCAAAAATAGTCCTAAGGGCATGTCCTGATCTGCATTCTATATCGATGATGCTCAGCCCGTTATTAATGGCCCATACGGCTTGGGAATCAAAGGGGATCCTACCCAACAGCGGAAGATCTCTCTCCCTGCAAAAATTCTCTATTCTTTCTGTATTCTTCAGGTTTGTGTCATATTTGTTGATACATACCGCCATTTTAACCTGGAAACCCTCGCCGATCCTGATTATCCGTTCCATATCACTGATCCCGGAAATAGAGGGTTCAGCAACCACTAGAACCATATCAACCCCAGTTATGGACGCTATAACAGGGCATCCAATACCGGGGGAACCGTCGATAATTGCTAGATCCGCCGCTACATTGCTTTCTTTGATCTGTCTTTTTACCTCTGTTACCAGTAGACCCGAGTTACCGCTACCCATCTTAAGCCGGGCGGTAGAAAAGACCGTTTCATTATCATTATACAACATCAATTCCCC
>DGDX01000067.1:0-11672 GCA_002385665.1 Firmicutes bacterium UBA3941 | reverse complement strand
TCCAAAATCTGCCTCTATTGCGCTGAATCTACACTTTTGCCTGCAAAGGTCGCACTCTATGCATAGATCCTGATCTATGACCGCCTTATCAAGGCCATAGAAATCCTTCCTTATGGACTTTATATCCTGGCTCATGATCAAATGCAGGTTGGGAGCATCCACATCGCAATCCCCATAGGCCTTGGTTTGACCCAGTCTGATAAAAGCGCCGGCTACGGTGGTCTTACCCGTGCCCCCTTTACCGCTGAGAATTAATAGCTGCTTCATGATGCACCCCCTGGACCACATTGTTGATCAGGTTTAAAAATATTTGTCTGTACTTATCGCTTTCCCTGGCGACTATAAAGCCTTCTGAATTCATTGCCCCCAATTCCTTATCAAAGGGGATCCTGCCTATAATATCTATTCCCTTTTCAAAACAGAATTCCTCTGCAGGGTTTTGATCATCAAGGTACTTGTTGATCACCACTCCATAGGGTTTGTTGAATAAATTCACCAGCTCACAGACCATATTCAGGTTGTGCACACCAAACAAGGTGGGCTCCGCTACCAATATACAGTAGTCTGCATCTTTAATGCTTTCCATTACAATACATTCGCTGCCTGGAGGACAATCGATAAAGGTAAGCTCCATGGGATCCCACTGTATGTTTGATATATAATCGATTATGGGCACTCCTGATGCTTCGCCGATGTTTAGGATGCCGGTTACTACTTGAACTCCCTCTGATAGACCTTGCTCTACCCTGCCAATAACCTTTTCCTTTTCCCTTATGGCCTTTTGGGGACAGACCAACAGGCATCCGCCGCAGGAGTGGCATATTTCTTCAAATACCCTTATTTTGTTCCCGATAAGAGCCAAGGCGTTAAATTTACAAAAATCTATGCATATACGGCATCCATCGCACATGCTTTCGTCTACAATTGGTATTTTTACTGTTACTTCCCGACTAAAAACCTCCTGAGGTTTAAAAAACAGATATCCGTTGGGTTCTTCTACATCACAATCGATATAGCGGGCTTTTCCTTTTGCTGCAGCCATATTTACTGATATAAAGGTTTTTCCAGTACCTCCCTTACCGCTCAAAACAGCTATCTTCACCCTATCTTCCCCCATGATTGTGAAAACCTGCCTGTATTTCGTCCAAAACTGACAATCTGCCATCCTGTAGGGCATAGATATTCTCCTGGATCGAGCCCTCTATGCTCCTGTATATCCTGACCTGCCCGGTTTTAATAACGGAAGCCGCATTTTCACCACACCTTGGGGTGATCAGGGCATCAGCCCCATTGTCTACGATAAGCTGGGCAGCTTTAATTCCGGCACCACCCTGGCTGGATGCCGCACCATTGTCTATAAAATCACCCTTCTTCGTCTCCGTATCGTATACGAGAAAATAAGGTGCTCGTCCAAAGGATGGACATACGCCTTTATCCATGGATTTATCGTTTACCGGGATAGCTATCTTCATTTTGCATCCTCCCCATATATTATTATGTTAATAAACCCGACCCCTTCGCTGCCCGTAACCTCGACCATATCCCTGGCCCTGACCATATCCTAAACCCTGACCATGGCCTTGCCTATGTCTCCGGCATCTACCACAGCCATAGATCTTTTCATTTTCATCGTAGAGTTTATAGTCGCCGCCCTCAATTCTCAAGGACCTTCCCTCTACCAGCAGCTGCGCCATTTTTTTTCTGGCGTCGCTGTATATCCTTTGCACCGTGGTCCTGGCCACATTCATTCTCTCGGAACATTCCTCCTGGGTCAAACCTTCATAATCTATGAGGCGAATGGTCTCATACTCCTCCAGTGCCATGGTTATTTCTCCGTCTATATCCGCATTGCCTATAGGTCCAAAAAACGTGCTCTCCGGTATACAACATACCTTCCTCCATTTTCTAGGCCTTGCCATTTCTTATTCACCCCATTCTCCCACAAAACAACAGGGGCGTCCCCCTGCCGTTTGTTTCTGTCTATAGATTTTCCAGTTCTTCGTTAATCGCCTTTAATTGGTTTTCAAGGATTTCTTTCTGCTTCTCCAAGTATTCCTTGTCTGACATAGAAGTGTAAGGATCGTAGTAAAAACCTCTGCCGAAGCCTCTGGCAAATCCCCTGCCAAATCCACGTCTAAAACCCCGTGCATATCTAAATGTATCTACTCCAGCACAATATCCAAAACCTCTGCCAGTCATTGAACCCCAGCCCATTGGGCCTGTTCCGTCAAGTCTCGGCACAATCTCACCTCCCCTTTTATTATTGACATATGTCAATTATGTATTCATTATACCAGATTATGAACATATGTCAATAACTTCGATTGTTAATATACTTGTTATGCATAAGGAGGGAGATTTGCCCATTATTCTCGTTTATCAGGTTATCTTTGTTACCCTGGTCTTACATCTGGGACAAGTAATGATAATCTTTCCCTTGCCTTTTGGCACTCGCAATGTGGTCTTGCAACTGGAGCATTTAAAATACCGATGGGTCTTCAAATCCTTGAGTCTACGCTGAAACTTTAAGAATCTCTTATATAAAGGACTAAAAAGCATCATAAACTTATAGTTTTCCATGCTTCGTCTGTTTATGTCCTTGGAGAACATCCTGTAGAGGCTGATTCCTAAGAGTATGTACACAAAGATAATAATCCATGGCATCCTTGCCAGCCTGGAAATAATGGTCAGCAATATGGCAAAGGCCAACAAAGCTGTTGTAAGTTGGTCTCCTCCATACCTGCCATTCATAAATCGTTTTAACCGATCCATCTAAATATCCTCCAATCTCCTCAGATCTAATTTCTCCAGGTCTTAGGTGAGATCAGGGCTATGACGGTGAACAATTCCAGTCTACCCACAAGCATGAGGAATGATAAAAGCAGCTTGCTGTAGGGAGAAAACACACTGAAGTTTCGGGTTGGTCCTACAAGGCCAAAACCAGGTCCCACATTGCTGATACTGGTAACCACGGTGCTTATAGCGCTCTCCAGATCAAGTCCCTCCAGGGAAATCACCAGTGTTCCCAACACCATCATCATAATATACAATACTAAGAAGCTGGATATACCTGCAACGGTGTCATCGCTTAAGACCTTGCCGTCAACCTTAATAGGTGTGTAAGCATTGGGATGAAAGGTCTTAACCACCTGCCTTCTTATAAGCTTAAACAATACCAGAATCCGAATGTTTTTAATACCCCCGCTGGTGGATCCGGCGCAGCCACCTACAAACATGAGAAAGAAAAGGATCATCTTGCTAAAGGTCGGCCAAAGGTCGTAATCAACGGTTGCATAACCCGTGGTAGTAATGATGGAGCCTACCTGGAAAAAGGAATCCCTGAAGGCAAGACCCATATTTTTATATACGCCCGTTCCCATATACAGGTTTAAGCCTATGAGAATACCGGATGTAAGGATTATTCCCAGGTATAACCTTAGCTCCCCATTTCGTATTACCTCCCTCCTTCTTCCCTTATAAAGCCCATAGTAAAGGGAAAAGCTTATCCCCGACAGGATCATAAAAACAGTAATAACCACATGGATATAGGTGCTCTTGTAGGCACCTATACTAGTATTACGGGTGGAAAAACCCCCGGTACCCACGGTCCCAAAGGTGTGTACAGCTGATTCATAAAAACTCATGCCCCCTGCAACAAGGAGTATAATCTGTAAAAGAGTAATAGATATATAGGTTATATACAGAATCTTGGCTGTATCCTTAATCCTTGGAACTATCTTATCGGCTATAGGTCCTGTGCTTTCAGCTTTAAATATTTGGAAGCCCCCTATACCCATGGTTGGTAGGATAGCCACTGTAAATACCAATATACCCATCCCGCCAATCCAGTTGGTAAAGGAGCGCCAAAACAGGATACCTCTGGGTAAAATTTCAATATTCTCCACCAAGGTAGAACCGGTGGTGGTAAATCCAGACATGGTTTCAAAAAAGGCATCTACAAGGGAAGGAATGCTTCCTGATATAACAAAGGGCAAGGAACCAAAAAAAGAGGCCAGTATCCATCCAAGTGTCACTATGGTTAAGCCCTCCCTGGCCTTAATTATATTGTTTGATCCCCCAAATCTGCCCATAATAAGCCCCAATACGATCATTATTGCCATGGATATCAAAAATGCGAATGAGTCAGTTTGGCCGTATATAAGGGATACTATAAGGGAAGGTACCATCAGCAACGCTTCAAGAACCAATAGATTGCCCAGTACCTTGGTCACGACTCCATAATTCACTAAACACACCACCCTTCCTAGGTGCCATAAAGGTCTTCAAATAGGGCACTTTAGTGCCCAAACAGAATATGACCAGTCTGTCCTTGGGTAAGATAACTGTACTACCGTTGGGTATAATAACTCTTCTGTCTCTGACTATGGCACCAATGATAATGCCTTTGGGCATCCCCAAATCGGCCAGGGATTTACCTATGGCGGTCACATTTTCATCTACGATAATCTCCATTACCTCAGCCTGTTCTCCCAAAAGCAGGGAGACGGACACCACCCTGCCTCCACGGATAAATTTAAGAATATCACTGGCTATGATATTGGTAGGATCAAGGGCAAAATCTATGCCCAGCTTATCTATTAGGTTTACATAGCTGGGCTTACTTATCTTTGCAACAACGCTCTCTACTCCGGCCTGCTTTGCCATCAGGGACATTAAGAGATTTTGCTCGTCATAACCGGTTGCTCCAACAAAGGCATCCATTTCTTCAAGACCTTCCTCTTCCAAAATGTTTATGTCGGTACCATCACCGTTTATGATCAATGCATTATCTAATTTCTCCGATAAATACCTACACCTTTCCTGATTCTGTTCAAATATGGTCACCCTTATGTTTGCATGGAGCAACTGATCTGCCAGGTAATGGCTGATTTTCCCTCCACCCAGGATCATAACCCTCTTTATCAATCTTTTATCCATATTCAGTTTATACTTGGCAGTCAGGTTGTTAATGCTGTTGCTTTCGCCAATTATATATATGACATCGTCCTCCTCCAAGGTCGTACCACCATGGGGGATGATGATTTCTCCATCTCTGGATACGGCAACTACCAACAAACCATCGAAACCCTTCAGGTCCATAAGCCTTTTACCTATGAAATCCCTCATATTTTTTACATGAAAATCCACCATGGAGACCCTGCCCTTGGCAAACTCCCCATTATGATAGCTATAGCTCTTCAATAGATAGCGTGAAATCTCATTGGCTGTGGCCAGGTCGGGATTCACTATATGGTCTATACCCATACTGGATTTAATAAAATCAAATTGATGAATATACTCTGGATCCCTCACCCTGGCGATGGTTTTCTTACAGCCCAACTTTTTGGCAACGCTGCATATGATAACATTGGTTTCATCACTCCCGGTAGCGGCTATGAGCAAATCATAGGAATCGATTCCCAAACCCTTCAAGGTCTCAATCTCCAGGCCATTGGCTATTACCGCTAACACGTCCAAATGGTCACTTATTCTCTGTATTACATTAGCGTTGGAATCTACCAGGGTTACATGGATGTTTTCGTTTATTATCAGTTCTGCCAATTTATACCCCAGTTTTCCCGCACCAATTATCATGGTTTTCATATGGTATTTCCTTTCTCTTAAGCCAGACCGACACATCTTGACCCCTCTTGTGCTGGCTATAAACATATATATTTAATCATTGAACCAATTAGTAATATACATAATGGCTTTTAAGGACTCATTTAGTGTATTTATCACCAATATCCAACCATGCATGAAACTACACAAATCTAACCGGTGCAATAGATTATATCAGTATTGTAATACTATATTCTTTAATGTCAATGGATGGTTATGAATACTTTGCTAAAGCATGGCAATGGCATCGTATACGGGTTTTAAGGATGGATAGATCATCTTATACACCTCATAGTACCGCCTATATTCCTTTACCGACTCAGGATGGGGGGTAAAGTTTTTGCTGAATTCAATGATACCCTCTGCCTCATCAAAGCTTTTGAACATCTTCACTCCTACCCCTGCGGCTATGGCTGCACCTAAGGAAGTCGCCTCTCCGGGGTGTGCATGTATATACAAGGGTCTATTGTATACATTACACATGATTTCGTTCCATAACGTACTTTTTGCACCCCCACCAATAAGGTTTAGTTTTTCCACATTGTGCTGGTTTTCCTCAAATGCATCCAAAACAGATCTGAGGGCATAGGATACTCCCTCGTAGACTGCTCTAAAAAGATCGTTACGATTATGATAAAGGGTAAATCCAATAAACCCGCCCCTGGCATCGGCATCCCAATGGGGAGTTCTCTCTCCCATCATATAGGGAACAAAGAATACTCCTCTGGACCCGATAGGTGATTCTTCTGCTAAACCTTGGATTATCTCAAAAATGTTGTCATTGTTTGTAATAGCCAGTTCCTTTTCATACCTACCCAAATTGTCGATGACCCAATCGTAGCAGATAGTAGCACTTTGAACTGTGCCTATTACATTATAGTGTATCCCGTCCAGATCACAGATGTTAAAAATTCTGGCCTTCTTATCCAGGATGGGAGTCTTGCTGGGGGTTGATATCCAAGAGCTGCTACCTATGTAGTTATAGGCCATGCCTTCTCTTACCACCCCGGCGCCTTTGGCAGCACAGGCACCATCGCCCCCACCTGCAACCACCGGTATACCCTCTTTAAGGCCCAAGATCGAGGCGGCTTCCTTACTTAATTTCCCTACTATATCATGTGACTTAATGATCTGCGGAAGCTTGCCCATATCTATCCCAACACTCTTAACTATGTCTTCAGACCATTTCCTGGCCTTAATATCCATGATACAGGTTAGTGAAGCATCCGAATAATCGGTAATGCCTAGATTACCTGTAAGCTTGTAGGCAATATAATCCTTGGTATTTAAGAAGTAGGCCGTATTTTCATAGACCTTGGGATAATGCCTCTTAAGCCACAGTATTTTTGGGAGGGTGTAGTGGGGATCGATTCGATTTCCCGTAATCTCGTATATCTCATTACTTTGGAATACTTTTGACAAGGCCTGACATTCAGACTCGGTACGTACATCGGAGTGAATTATATTGTTAAACAGGGGCTGGCCTTGACTGTCTACAGGCAGACATCCGTTCATATGACCGCTAAGGCCTATGACCTCAATATCCATAGGATTCATGCCGTATTTTTCAGTGAGTTCCCTGGTAGCCTCTATTACACTCCTCCAGAAATCCTCAGGCCGTTGTTCTGACCATCCCGGTTGGGGGTAGATGGTATCGTACCCGGAAACTGTAGACCACACCTTTTTGCCCTCTTCGTCAAAGACCGTGCACTTATTGCCAGTGGTGCCTATATCGTAGGTTAGTATGAAATTTCCTTTGGCCATTTTCTTATCTATCCTTCCTATTTACTTGTATAATGCTATTTTAATCCATATCCGCTATGAATTGAAGGACAACTTTATTATTGTTTATGAACTATGGCCAATAATGCCTATGGACAGGCTCAAAGGTTTTGATATAGAATTTGGTATAGCGTTTATATGATTCTAGCAAAATATATGATTGTAAGGGAATGGTTGAGATGAAATACATAGTAATCCTGGGGGACGGGATGGCTGATATACCCATGCCTGAGTTGGGTAATAAAACCCCCCTCCAATGTGCCAAAAAACCAAATATGGATAGTCTTGCCAGAAGGGGTGAAGTAGGCCTTGTCAGGACAGTACCCAAAGGCATGCCTCCAGGTAGTGATGTGGCCAACTTAACCACCATGGGATTCGATCCCCGCCTCTACTACACCGGGCGCTCTCCGCTGGAAGCTGTCAGTATGGGTATAGAACTTACCGATACCGACGTAACCCTGCGCTGCAACCTGGTAACCCTGTCTGATGATAAAGATTATGAAAGTAAAACAATGTTGGATTATAGCGCTGATGAGATTTCATCGGAGGAGGCCAGGATACTTATAGATGAGATAGGTAACCGGTTTAACGGACCTAACATATCCTTTTATCCAGGGATTAGTTACCGCCATTGTATGGTATGGTCCAATGGTCCCTTGGATTTAGATCTTACACCTCCCCACGATATATTAGAAAAACCTATAGGTGAATTTCTACCCAAAGGGGAAATAAATAAAATTATCCTGGAGATGATGGTAGAAAGCTACCAGATTTTAAAATCCCACCCCATCAACCAGGCCAGAATATCCAAAGGCCTAAATCCGGCCAATTCCATATGGCTATGGGGTGAAGGCAAGAAACCCTCCTTGCCCAGTTTTGAAGAGGCCTATGGAAAAAAAGGTTCCGTCATATCAGCTGTCGATCTGGTTAAAGGCATCGGCATATGTGCCGACCTTAGATCCGTCCATGTGAAGGGGGCTACCGGAAATATCGATACCAATTTCGCAGGGAAAGCGCAGGCAGCCCTAAAAGAATTGGAATCTGGTCAGGATTTCGTATACATACATCTAGAGGCTCCCGACGAGTGCGGACACCGAAGGGAAATCCATAATAAGGTCAAATCAATAGAGTTGATAGATAGCCTGGTGCTGGGAACACTCCTGGATGGATTAAGCAAATATGATTATAAGATCATGATATTGCCGGATCATCCTACCCCCTTAAGTCTTAGAACCCATACTTCTGATCCTGTACCCTATGTCATCTATCGAAAAGGTGATAAAGGAAAAACAACTGTGATGGGATACGACGAATTTCAGGCCAGTGATACGGGCATCTTTATCTCGGAAGGTCATACCCTTATGCCCCGCTTTCTTGCCCAGGAATGAAACTCTTATATAAATTATTCAGTAGGATCACACATTTGAATAAAAACGACTTACTTAAAAAATAAATTATTCAATATGATTAAGATAATTGGACATAATAGGATTATTCGGACTGTACACAACATATAGTATCCCTACATCAAAGTTGCATCTACAAGTAGTATATGGTAAGGTTATTTTTGAAAGGTTAAAGCTACCAAAGGGGGATTAACATTGATTACCAGGATAAAAAAAAGAGATGGCCGTGAAGTGCCATTTAACGTGGAGAAAATAGCAAATGCCATATTTAAGGCGGCCGTGGCCAGCGGTGGAAATGACTATGATATGGCCCTGGGACTGGCCTATGAGGTTGCCAATACTCTGAATCAAACCATGAAGGGCGCAATTCCAACTGTTGAGGATGTTCAGGACATAGTTGAAAAGGTATTGATCGAAAATGGCCATGCCCGTACGGCAAAGGCCTATATCCTTTATCGTGCCGAGAGGACCAGAATAAGAGAGATGAATACTCGTCTTATGAAGGTAATGGAAGAGTTAACCTTTAAGGACGCAAAGGATAATGATCTGAAACGCGAAAATGCCAATATCAATGGCGATACCGCCATGGGAACCATGCTAAAATACGGTTCAGAAAGTGCTAAGCAATTCTATAATATGTATGTGCTAAATCCGGAGCATTCCGATGCCCATAGAGCCGGGGATATACACATCCATGATCTGGATTTTTTAACCCTGACCACCACCTGCTGTCAAATCGATCTGAGGAAACTCTTTAGCGGCGGTTTCAGCACCGGACACGGTTATCTTAGAGAACCTAACAGCATCCAAAGCTATTCAGCTCTAGCCTGTATAGCCATCCAATCCAATCAAAATGATCAGCATGGCGGCCAAAGCATACCAAGCTTTGATTACGATATGGCCCCGGGCGTAATAAAATCATATAAGAGGCTATACACTCAAAACCTTATGAAATCTTTAGAACTTCTCTTTGATGGAGTCTATGATGAAGCCAAGGTTCTCTCCATTTTCACCTGTCTGGAAGAGGAACACAGCTTAATACCCAGATTGGAATCAGACGACGAATATATTCAACTGGAAGGGAAGCTCCTGGTTGATTTATTGGGTAACAAACCTCTAATTGCAAAAGCCCAAAACTTTGCCAAGTCCAAGGCACGTAAGGAGATCTCTCGTGAAACCTATCAGGCTATGGAGGCTTTGATACATAATCTAAACACTATGCACAGCCGGGCAGGGGCTCAGATACCCTTTAGCTCTATAAACTACGGAACTGACACCTCACCCGAGGGTAGGCTTGTCATTAAAAACCTGTTGCTGGCTGCGGAAGCGGGTCTGGGTAATGGGGAAACCCCCATATTTCCAATACATATATTTAAGGTTAAGGAAGGCGTCAACTACAATCCGGGAGATCCAAACTATGATCTATTCCAGCTGGCCTGTAGGGTCAGTGCCAAGAGACTCTTCCCCAATTTCTCCTTTTTGGATGCCCCCTATAATTTGAAATATTATAAGCCCGGACGCCCAGAAACAGAGATCGCCTATATGGGATGCAGAACAAGAGTAATAGGTAATGTATATGACCCTTCACAGGAGATTGTAAATGGAAGGGGTAATTTGAGCTTTACTACCATCAATCTCCCCAGGTTGGGATTGAAACACCGAAATGACCTGCCCGCCTTCTATGAAGATCTTGACGCAAAAATAGCCATGGTGGTTGAACAGTTATTGGAGCGATTTGAGATTCAAGCCAAAAAGAAGGTTAAGAACTTTCCCTTCCTGATGGGGCAACATCTTTGGCTTGATTCCCATAAGTTAAATGATAATGACGAAATCCGGGAAGTTATAAAGCACGGAACTCTTTCCATGGGTTTCATTGGCTTGGCAGAGTGCTTAAAAGCCCTTATAGGGGAACACCATGGCGAATCGGAGCGTGCGCAAAAACTAGGTCTGGAGATTATCAAGCATATGCGCCAGCGGATGGACGAGGTTAGCCAATCCCTAAAGCTAAACTTCACCCTACTGGCCACTCCTGCGGAAGGCACAGCCGGTCGCTTTGTTAAGATGGACAGGGAGATATTTGGCAATATACCAGGTGTCACCGACAGGGAGTACTATACCAATAGTTTCCATATTCCCGTATATTATAAAATCAGTGCTTTTGACAAGATTAGATTGGAAGCCCCCTATCACGAATTGACCAATGCCGGTCATATCACCTATATCGAATTGGATGGGGATCCCCTTAACAATCTAAGAGCCTTTGAAAAGATCATCAGGGCCATGAAAGAGGCGGGGGTGGGCTATGGTTCTATCAACCATCCCGTAGACAGGGATCCTGTATGCGGATATACAGGGATTATCGGGGATACCTGCCCTTTCTGCGGCAGAAAAGAGGGAGATATTAAATTCGAGAGAATCCGTAGAATTACAGGTTATCTGGTGGGAACCATCGAACGATTCAACGATGCAAAAAAGGCTGAGGAGAAAGATCGAGTAAAGCATTTTGGAGTATAATAGTTAACCGACTAATATTAGAGGTGGTAAAGGCCTTGAAAGATACTGTCAGAATAGCCGGTATTATAGATGAATCCATCGTAGACGGCCCAGGGATCAGAATGGTGATATTTGCCCAGGGCTGTCCCCATAGATGCAAGGGGTGCCATAATCCCGAAACCCATGACTTCGAAGGGGGTTACCTGATGTCCTTGGAAGACATAGCCCAACTACCTAGTAAGAATCCACTACTGGACGGCGTAACCTTCAGTGGAGGTGAACCCTTCTCCCAGGCCAAGGCCTTTTCCATGCTTGGTAAACGGTTTAAAGACCTTGGTCTGGATATCATGCTGTCTCTTATACACATCT
>DGDX01000041.1 GCA_002385665.1 Firmicutes bacterium UBA3941 | reverse complement strand
GTACCTCCATGAGGTGTATGAAGGCTAAAGGTGACACCCCTTTCGGTGATTTCCAATTCTCTCGCATATATATCCGCCTCTTTACAGATGCCATAGGTGTAGGTTTGAGTAGTAATTTTATCCATTATCCATCTGCCTGCCTCATCATCCACATTAATAATGGCAGTTCTGCATTGGTCAAAAAGCCTGGCCTTGGCGTCCCTGTATTCTTCCATGTTATCGTGAAAATCCAAATGATCCTGGGATAGATTGGTAAATACCCCAATGTCATACATTATGCCTTCGACCCTTCCCAGGCAAAGGGAATGGGACGAGACCTCCATAACTATACTATCGGCACCATCATCCACCATATCCCTCAAGATAGCTTGAAGATCGAGGGATTCGGGGGTGGTTCTTTCTGACGGCATCTTTCTGTCCCCCACCATATTGGTTATGGTACCTATAAGGCCTACCTTATGCCCCGCTCTTTCCAATATGGATTTTATAAGATGAGTTACAGTAGTTTTCCCGTTCGTGCCTGTTATACCTATACTGGTAATGTCCCGGGTAGGATTATGGTAATAGTTTTTGGCCATATACGCCATGGCCACCCTGGTATCCTTAACAAATACCTTGGTTATATTCCCACCTACATTTACATCTCTTTCAAGGACCAGCACCTTCGCTCCTCTGTCAATCGCCTGAGCTGCAAAATCGTGTCCATCCACCGTCAGTCCCTTAATACAGAAAAACAAAGAACCATTGGTCACCCTTCTGGAATCGTAATGCATATCCCCAACATCTACATTATATGTACCTTCAATTTTTTCATAATCTATGCCTTCAAGCAATTTAATCAGCTTCATTCAAGATACCGTCCTAATCTTACTTTTACCCCTTAGTCAGGTGATAAGGGTTTATTAAATATATAATACAATATCAATTATTCATTGATAACCGATATATCTATTATAGCCTTTTGGCAATAAAGTTAAAACCCTTTATATATTACTGGCCCGGCATAGTAAATTCAACCATAATTTCAGTACCCGGTTCAACCTGACTATGGGCAGGGGGATCCTGACTCACAGCTACTCCTGAACCCTCTATTCTTAATTTCAGGCCAAGGGAAACTAGAATATTGTTAGCTTCCCTAATGGATTTCCCCTTAAGATCCGGTACGACAACCTTACCCTCAGTTACCTCCTGGTCAATACTAGAATCCTCCGGGGATTGCTCCTGGGCATATAGAAGTATAGTGGTATTTACTTTGACCATAGCGCCGGGTTTTGGCATCTGGTCCTTGATTACCGTATCTGCCTCCACTGAATCGTTTGAAAGGTACTTAAGTTCTCTTTCATCCAACATTGCGTATGCCTCACCAAAAGTCATACCCATAACATCCGGGACCTCCACCTGCCTATTGAGCTCCGCTGTCTCTTCATCGTAAACAGGCTCAACCCCCAGGTATGGTAATGTGTCCTTTAATATCATCTGTACATATGGCGCAGCCACCACGCTACCGAAATCAACGGCTACCTGGGGCTCATCAACTGCAAACAGGACTATAACCCTTGGGTTGTCGGCAGGTGCAAAACCAATAAAAGAGGCTATATGCCTTCCTTGAACAATTTTACCATCTTCTCCATATTTTTGAGCGGTTCCAGTCTTTCCTCCTACCCTATATCCCGGTATATAAGCATTGGCACCACTCCCGTTTTCTACAACCCCTTGAAGTATTTTAGCCACTTGTTTGGATGTCTCATTTGATATCACCTGGCGCAATCTTTGTGGTTGGAATTCCTTGACTATATGTTCATATTCCTCACCGGTTTCAGGATCAACCTTAGTCTCAGTCAAGGCCTTAGCAAGATAAGGCCTCATATAATTCCCACCATTGATTGCCGCCGCACTCGCTGCAATCAGCTGTAAGGGCGTAACCGATATGGATTGGCCGAATCCGATTCTGGCCAAGTCCAAATTCTTTACCGCCTCCCTCGGGATTACAATCCCCTGCGCTTCACCGTTTATGTCTATGCCCGTCTTTTGACCAAAACCAAAGGCCTCAATATATCTGTAGAATTTATCCTTACCAAGTGCCAAGGCCATGTCTACAAAAGCCGGATTACAGGAATTTTCTACCGCCTCTGCAAATGTCTGATGACCATGTCCTCCTGCCTTATGGCATCTGATCCTCTCATTTCCCTCTATTATTCTAAATCCAGGACAGTTGAAGGTTTTTTCCTGTGTCATTACGCCCGAATCCAAGGTTGCGGCAGTGGTTATAATCTTAAAAGTTGACCCTGGATCCATACTATCCTTTGCCAAAAAATTCTTCACATATTCCTGCATACCCTCATACCCCAATTCCCTGGGGGGATCATTGGGGTCGAATGTTGGTCTGTTGGCCATGGCTAAAATCTCACCGGTATTAGGATCCATGACGATGGCAAACACCTTTTTTGCCGCATACTTCTCCATGGCATCATTTACGGCTTTCTCAGTAAAATGCTGAATTACCTGATCAATGGTTAATACCAGGTTCAGCCCATCTATAGGTGGAATATATCTATCTACGTTATCGGGCATCTCCCTGCCCCTGGCATCGGTTTCCATAACAATTTTTCCGGCTAGACCCTTTAAATACTTATCATAATAGAGTTCTACGCCGTCCTGCCCCTTTAGTCCATCTTCACCCTCGGCATATTTCATGGTAAACCCTAATACATGAGCAGCCAACTCTCGGTTGGGGTAATACCGCCTGGGTTCTTCGGTAAAATCTATACCTTTTATGCCTAGCGCCCTAACCTGATTGGCCACTTCTCTTGTTACTTGTCTTTTTATCCAAACAAAGGAGCTTTTTGTATCCGATAGTTTCTCGTATAACTTATCCTCATCCATCTCTAAAATAGGTGCTAAAATAGCAGCAGTACCTTTTGGATCCTTTATTTGACTGGGGCGGGCGGCAATGGTCTCCGAGCTCCCACTTTGAGCCAGAATATTCCCGTTGCGATCCTTGATCATTCCCCTTTTTGGATATACCGCCAGGTTCCGTGTCCATTGTCCCACTGCCTTTTGTTGAAGCTCTTTTCCCCATATAAGTTGAATATAACCCAAGCGTCCTATTAGTCCGATAAAAATCAATGTAAATGATACCAGCATGGTTAGCAACCTTTTTCTGTTTGTAACACTGGGGACAGCCATTGCTACCACCACCCTGCTAAATTCGAATAAAAAATAAAATAACCGGTTGAAAAAATTAAGTTCGATTAGTCAACAACGGCTACACTGCGGATCATCAGAAATACATCTCTATAGACCAATATTTAGTCCAAAAGGCTTACCAGTTTACTCCAAAGACTCTCTTTTTCTACAGTTGCCACCGATGCAGTCTCTACCTCAGTCATGTCGGTATCCTTTGGCAGCTCTACAAGAAGGATCTGATCCCTATCGGGATAATCCATCTCCAAATTATTCTTTGCGATCTCCTCTATTTGCTCTAAATTTCCACGGGAGGCTAACTCCAGTCTCATATACTCCTGGATAGTCTGTTGCTTCTCCAGTATCTTACCAAGTTCAATAATCTCCTGTTGTTTTTGAGCAATTATGGCATACCTGGCAACAGTGCATGAGCATATAGCAAACCCGATAATGATTAGGGCTATATGGGATATCATCTTCCTGGCCCTTGACTTTGTTTTAGGTACTGCCTGCGTACGTGGCACGGAAATGGGTTGCCCTACCTCTACCTTAGGGGGGTAATAAATCCCTGTATATTGTTCTTTTTCCGCTACTAACAATTCTATTCAGCCCCCTCGATGTTTATGTTAGATACCCGTTTATTGCTATAGTTTTTGACAAGCTCTAAGCTTGGCGCTCCGCGAGCGTGGATTTTCATCTATTTCATACTTGGAAGGAGTAATAGGCTTTCTGGTTAGAATCTTTATAGAAGCCTTTTTATCACATATGCATATCGGCGAATCCGGCGGACAGGTGCATGGTCTCTCAAGCCTTCGAAAAGTATTCTTCACAATCCTGTCCTCCAAGGAATGAAAAGTAATAACACATAATCTACCGCCCGATTCTAAGAAATTTACCGCTGTTTCTATGGCGCCTTCCAAAATCTCAAGCTCTCCGTTGACTTCAATCCGAATGGCCTGAAAAGTTCTCTTGGAAGGGTGGGGCCCCTGTCTCCTTGCTTTTGCAGGGATAGCGGCCTTGATGATCTCAGTCAATTCGCCTGTAGTATGTATCGGTCGGTTCTCTACTATAAACTTGGCTATCCTGGCAGCCCATCTCTCTTCGCCATATTCTAAGATGATCTTTGCCAATTGCTTTTCTTCGTATTCGTTGACAACATTCATGGCACTGAAAGGCTGGGTCGGATCCATTCTCATATCCAGGGGTGCATCGTCCTGATAAGAAAAACCACGGCTTTTCTCATCCAGCTGGTGGGATGAAACACCTAAATCCATTACCAAGCCATTGATATATGGAATATTCAGCTTACCTAAAATAGTACCAAGATCATTAAAGTTACCATGGACAGTTATTAACGAATCCCCATACTCCTTTAAGTGTGCTCTGGCTGCTGCCAGAGCGTTAGGATCTCTGTCTATCCCTATGAGAGTACCATCCGGGGCTATCCTTTCCAATATCCCTCCGGCATGTCCTCCTCCACCCAGAGTAGCATCTACTATTATCTGTCCTGGCTTTAAATTAAGCATTTCAATGGTTTCATTAAATAATACGGGAATGTGGTGAAATTTCATCCGGATCCTCCTATATTCCTAATTCTGCCATCTTTTCCACAATAGATTGATGATCTAAATTGGCGGCACTGTTATAATCTTCCCAACGTTCCTTGCCCCAGATTTCAATCCTGCTGGCAACACCAATTATAATCAGATCCTTATCCAGTCCGGCGTACTCGCGAAGATTGGCAGGTATCAAGATCCTACCCTGTTTGTCCAATTCACATTCAGTGGCTCCCGAGAAAAAAAACCTGGTAAAGGCCCTGGCATCCTTGCTGGTCAATGGCAGAATTCGCAGCTTGCGTTCCAGCTCTTCCCATTCACCTTGGGGGTAAACAAACAGGCAGTTATCCAGCCCTTTGGTCACAACAAAACTCTCGCCCAAACCATCGCGGAATTTGGAGGGCATAATAACTCGCCCTTTTGGATCAAGAGTATGTTGATATTCGCCAATGAACACCACCTTCACCCCTCTTCTATATTATCGCACCACTTATCCCCACTTTCAACCACTTTAATTACATATTCTCTATCATTTTAAAAAATCCTTCCAAATTATTAAAAAAAATATTTCATAGCCCCAAAATGGGAAATAAGTCCCAAAAAGATAAAAAACGCGGCCATCTGCCGCGTTCCTCGTACGTATCTACATAATTTGACTTCATTTTTTTGTCCTATTTGTCATTATTTACCCCTGGTATCCAGCTCCTGTCATTTAATTTTCTGCCTTTAAACCACATGTACTGCTAATACTTTCCATCTTACTTCCTAACAAGTTTTGGATTAAAATTCAAATAATCGCAAGATACAAGATGGTATGTCAGTCCATTAAATTCTCCCTCAATCACACCTCTTAAGCTATCCCCGTGTAGATGTCCGTATACAACATGCCTTACGGGGTATTGCCTTATAAGGTGGCAAATCTCACTTTCCATTCCCTTATCGTCGAAAGGAGGATAGTGGAGCAATACAATAATTTCTTCGGCATCCAAAGCTGAATCCAGAGATAGTTTTAACCGATTAAGCTCTCTGTTGAAAATTTTCTGGTCATGATCAGTGAACCCTCTGGCTCCAGGTATTAGCCAGCCCCTGGTACCACAAAAAGCCAGTCCCGTTAACTCCTCAGGTTTAAAGCTATCATTTTGTAACGGATAGATGGATCTATGGGTTTGATCCCTGATACGGGAAATCGAAGACCACCAATAGTCATGATTTCCCCTTATTAGGATCTTGGTGCCGGGCAAAGCTCCTATATCATCCAAATCCGGCAGTGCTTCCTCCAGCGTCATGGCCCAGCTAATGTCCCCGGGTATAAGGACAATATCCTGAGGCGTAATGGCCTTTAACCAGTTTTCCTTAATCTTTTCCCAATGTTCCTCCCAATGGGCCCCGAAGATATCCATGGGTTTATCTTGCCCGCCGGGCAGATGCAAATCACCGATCGCAAAGACTCTCATTATTTTACTAGTCCCAGTCCATAAAGCCGATCCCAGACTTCCTGCTGAACGCTGTCAGCTGTCCTGGAAGATTCGAATACCTTAATGACTATGTAGTTAGTTCGGCTTTGGCGATAATATTCTTGTAATGGAGCAGTCTTGGTTTGGTATTCATCAAAACGCTCCAAAATGGTTTCCTCATTATCATCAGGCCTTTGGATAAGTGTTATTTGGCAATCGGGGCATTCACTTATCCCTTGGCTTACATGGAATATTCTCTTGCAATTTGGGCAACTTCTGCGTCCCAACAGTCTTCCCAGGAGTACTTCTTTAGTAACATGGATGTCTATTACTACATCCACTGCTTTGCCTATACTTTCCAGTTCCTGGTCCAAGGCTTGAGCTTGTGCGATAGTCCGGGGATAACCGTCAAATATTATTCCATCTTCAAACCTGGGATCTCTAAGACTTCCCCCAACCACCTTATTCACAACATCATCAGATACCAGTTTTCCTTCTTTTATAACCTGTAAAGATTCATATAGTTCATGTTTGGGATTATCCAGAATTTCCCTAAATAGATCACCAGTTGAAAGGTGAGGGATGTTTAGTTTCGTTGATAACATTTGCCCTTGAGTTCCTTTACCGGATCCCGGTGGTCCTAATAATACAATATACAAATTGGTCCCCTCCTCATAGGTCTTATTTCTTGTCTTATTAATTCTAGCATAGAAGAATTCTATAAACAACCAAGATTTATGCATCAACAGACCAATTATGGGCTAATATATGATATCAAAGTTTGAAAAATATTGGGCATTTATGTTATGAACGGACTTCTTAAGACACTTTTAAGAATTATATAACACTATATACTGTATAATATTGCCGTGCCAAGCATTGACACTATCGCTTTTTATATAAATATGTCTTAAAGTACAGGTGGGGGTTATACCGATGAGGCTAAATAGTAAAACAGTAAACGATATCTGGAATAGGTATTGGCATTTTTCCTTATTGTCCCTATATGGGATATGTCAAATCTGGTTCTATTATCTCGAACGAGTTATACGCCCTAAATATTTCATGTATTCCGTTATAGATAGCTATATACCATTCATTGGAGTATTCGTTTTGCCTTATCTTTTTTGGTTTGCTTATATGGCAATAGGTTTCTTATACTTGGGTCTGGTTTCAAGAAAGGATTATTTTAGACTCTGTTGGTTTATATTTGGTGGGATGTGTATATGTTATGTCTTGTATATGTTATTTCCTAATGCCCAGAACCTAAGACCTAACATTACATCAAATGATATATTTTCCAGGATGATAAAGCATATATACGAAACAGATACCAATACCAACGTAGCTCCCAGCATCCATGTGCTAAACTCGATTGGAGTTCATGTTGCTTTAATAAACTGTGAGGAGTTTAAAAAGCAATCCAAGATTTGGCATTGGTTGTCCTTAATAAGTGCAGTACTTATTTGCCTATCCACAGTGTTTATAAAACAGCATTCCATCAGGGACGGCATATGGGCTATGCTTCTGGCCATGGTCTTATACCTGGCCATTTACACCGTACCTAGGTACTTTGCAGAAAAGAATATCATTGCTACCGATACTAATAGATAAATTAACGCGTTGTGCCAGTCAATCATATGCCGGTAATGGCTATTGACTACTTATCAATAGCTCATACCTAAGATTATGAACTAGAACAAGAGGTTAAGTTGGAATCTTTATGTTACCATCAATTATGAAGTGACAGGAACAAAACAGGGGTGCACTTAGTGCACCCCTTCTTATATCCCTTATACCCCATATTTATTATACCGAATCTGTTCGCTTTTGGTAAAGTTATTCTTTGCTTTATGTCCATCAAGAGGTAGTATTCTTTCATGTATTATATCCAAAAACCAATCCGGCTGAGGGAAGAAATGCTCTTCCAGTTCAAAGGCCGGAGTAATCCAATTCTTTGCCCCCAGGACCACAGGGGGAGCATCAAGATAATCGAAAGCCAACTCACTTATATTTTGGGCTAGATCGTTTAGGTATGATCCCCTTTCGCAGGCATCGCTGACCAACAGGATTCTTCCCGTCTTTTGGACGGACTTAATCACCTTTTCATAGTTAAAGGGTACCAGGGATCTGGCATCAATGATCTCGGCGCTTAAACCATAATCATCATATAACCGGTCTGCAGCTTCCAGAGCCCTATATAGGGTAGCACCTATGGTCAATATCGTTATATCCTCACCTTCCCTTTTGATGTCCGGCTCTCCGATTGGTACCTCATAATACTCCTCAGGCACCCCTTCGGGATTAAACATTTCGCCTACATCGTAGATCCTCTGGCTCTCAAAGAAAACAACGGGATCCGTTCCCATAAGCGCGCTGTTCATCAAGCCCTTGGCATCATAAGGAGTTGCAGGAAATACTACTTTAAGACCAGGAATGTGAGCGCATAGGGATGTCCAGTCCTGAGAATGTTGGGCACCATATTTTGAGCCCACAGACACCCTGAGAACCACCGGCATCTTTAGAACTCCCGCACTCATGGACTGCCACTTGGCCAGCTGGTTGAATACCTCATCTCCGGCCCGGCCTAAAAAGTCACAATACATAAGCTCTACTATTACCCTGCCCCCCGATAGGCCATATCCCACCGCAGAGCCCACTATAGCTGCCTCGGAAATGGGAGTATTGAATAGCCTATGATATGGCAACGATTCCGTAAGACCTCTATACACCGCAAAGGCTCCTCCCCAATCCCTATTCTCTTCCCCATAGGCAACCAAGGTAGGATCCAGGTAAAACTTATCCAATATAGACTCAAAAATTGCATCTCTAAACTGTAATACCCTGTTTTTGGGTACCAGTTTTCCGTCTTGATAGGCAGTCCTAACCTTTTTCTTTATCTGCTTTAATCTGGGATTGTCCTCCTTGGGTATGAGTACATCAGGTTCCCTATCTTCCATTTTCTCTATTCGTTGGTTAGAAAACATCAATTCTGCAATTATGTTGGGGTTGCTTTTCAGGTCCATGCTGGGCGAAATAGTGTCGTCTATGGATAACCTAAGAGTTTTAGAGATTAGCTCTCTGGTCGCTGACCAAATATACTCAAATTCGTCCTCATGGGCTACACCAGCATCTACCAGATCCCTCTTGTAAACCTGAAGGGGATCCTGCTCCATCCAAGCCTCTAACTCTTCCTTTGTACGATAGCTGGAGGCGTCTGAGGGGGAGTGACCGGAGAATCTGTAGGTAAGGGTATCCAGTAGGACGGGACCCCTTCCTTCCGCCAGGATCTTCTTCTTCCTCCTAATGGCATCAATTACGGCCAAGGGATTAAATCCATCAACCCTTTCCGCATGCATCTGATCCGGGTTTATTCCGGCTCCGACTCTGGCCAGGATGTGGTAGCCCATGGTTTCCCCACTGGTCTGCCCACCCATACCGTATTGATTATTAAAGAAATTGAAAATTATAGGAAGCCCGCCTCTATGGTTTTCATCCCATAACAACCTGTACTGATCCATGGCAGCCATGTTCATGGCTTCCCATACAGGACCACAGCCCATGGAGGCATCACCTATGTTGGCTATGACAATGCCTTCCTTTAGGTTTATTTTCTTATAAAGGGCTGAACCCATGGCAATATCGGCCGAACCGCCTACTATTGCATTGTTGGGATAGATCCCAAAAGGCGTAAAAAATGCATGCATGGATCCCCCTAACCCCTTGTTAAAACCTGTTTCTCTGGCAAAAATCTCTGCCAGGGTACCGTATAGGAGGAAGTCCATGGCCAATTCCTTTACGTTGTCTGCTTTATTCCGGTTACTCTCTACTATCCTTAGTATTTTCCCGTCAAAGAACTCCTCCATAATCCTTAACAGATCCTCATCCTTCATCCCATTAATAGCCGACAGGCCTTTGGCAAGAATCTCTCCATGACTTCGATGGGAGCCGAAAATAAAATCATTTTCATCCAATAGGTATGCTTGGCCTACGGCAGATGCCTCCTGACCTATGGACAGATGCGCAGGTCCCGGATGGTTATAGGATATCCCATTGTATTCGCCGGTTGTCTTTATCTCGTTTATCATAGTCTCAAACTCGCGAATAATGGTCATATCCCGGAATATCCTCATAAACTCTTCTTTTGAATAGTTGGCCTTTTCCTCTTCTATGGTCTTTTGGTATTGATTTATTGGAATATCCTTAAATTCAATGAAGCCACTTTTTCGAACTTGATTGGGATCGATAAACTGGGACTTTGGCATGAATATACCCCTTTCATTCTAAACTCTTATATAAATTGTACCTGTTAGGTACCCTGAAACTACCGCACCTTATGCTGGTATATGAGATTGCACAAGATGCTAAGCCTTCTTACTACTTAGCTAAAAGCAAGCTAAACCCTTCCAGGTTTTCCACCAGCTCCTGTAAGAACCTTGCAGCCGGTGCTCCGTCCACTGCCCTGTGGTCGAAAGTTAAGGATAGGCCCATGGCGGGATAGTAATCAATTTCTCCATTGGATTCTCTTGCCCTATGCGTTATACAGTTGACACCCAATATACCTGTCTGAGGTGGATTGAGGATAGGGGTAAAGGATTCTATCCCCAGAGTACCTAGATTTGTAACGGTAAAGGTTCCATTCGTCAGAAGGTCCGGACTAATGGTGCCCGATTGGCAGGCTTCGTTTAATCGCTTTACCTCCTGGGATATTTCATATAATGATTTCGTGTCGGCATTGAATATGGTTGGAACCATAAGGCCCCTGTGAGTGTCTATAGCCACCCCTAAATTGACCCTGTTAAATAGCCGCATAGAATCTCCAAGGAAATATGCGTTTAAATTCCTGTGCTTTAATAGAGTGCGTGAAACTGCATATAAGATCATATCGTTGAGAGTTATTCTGCCAAGGCCAAATTTCTCGCCCTTTTCTTTTAGATTGGAACGGTAAGCCAGTATTTCAGTTGCATCAAAAGAGGAATGAAGAGTTAATTGTGCACTTGTCATTAGGGATTCATGCATTGTCCTTGCAATAACCTTACGTATATTGGGTATATTTACTTCTTCATAATCCAGCTCAGTATCCTTTTCAAGGCCTGCTGGGGAGACTAATGACGGCTCTTTCTCCATCAATGTCAATATATCCCTTTCAATTATACGCCCCTCCGGACCTGTTGCTTTAGCCTTGGAAATGTCAATCCCTGCCTTATCGGCTAAATTCTTAGCCCTGGGTGAAATCTTAATAATATTCTTGTTCCAGTCAACCTTTTCCTGTTTCACCCCACGAGATTCGGCTTCGTCTATTTCCATCTCCTGAATAAGCTCTGTTTGTTCCTGCGTAGACTCTTGTACATTTTCTCCGGCATGGGGTGAATATATGGAAGGATCTTCCCCTTCATCACCAATGACACATACATTGGTGAGCACTGGGACATCGTCCCCCTCTTCATAAAAAATATCCAAAACTATACCGGAATGTTGTGACTCCTCTTCAAAGGTTGCCTTATCGGTCTCGTATGTAAAAAGGGGATCCCCAACTTCCACCGAATCACCTTTCCTTTTATGCCATTTTGTGATTATACAACTTTCTACACTTAGACCCTGACGGGGCATAATTACTGGTATCGCCATATAGTACATCCTCCAATTTCACATATTCTCATATGCACAAAAATGTTATTTCGCATGGCTCAATAATAGATCGTATACACTGTTATCCTACCAGATTAACCCTTTTTAGTCAATTTATTCGACCGCTGAAAGCTATTATCATAGCTTAACCCATTATTTTAATTATATGAAGATAGCATCGGGTACTTTCTGTATAAAACTATGAAACAAGCCGGATTTATCCTGTCCTTATCTCAAACCGTAACACGTTATTGATAATGATGCTGGAATATTGTATAATTATTGTAAATTTCTGCTCCTATTATAATCCACGATGCATAGATTTGGAATCTTATGCCTGTTAACAATATACATTTAGATATCTGCTCTAACGCAATTAGACTTTGAAAGCTGGATGTTATCAGCGTTTATGGGAATATGGAAAGGGTGATTTTCTTGGGCAAGATGGAAGGCCAAGTAGCCATAGTAACAGGCGGGGGTCAGGGGCTTGGACAGGCCCTGTGTTTTCGGCTTCACGATGAAGGAGCCAAGGTAGTTGTAGCCGACATCAATCTGAACGCAGCTATGGATACCGCAAATCAACTTAGGGACAGTCTGGCTGTCAAAGTGGATGTTGCCGATTATTCTCAATGTGAGAATATGGTTAAAGAAACCATGGCCAGGTATGGCCGGATTGACTTGCTTGTGTGCAATGCAGCAATCCTGATAGCCAAGGCAGTCAAAGAATTTACCAGCCAGGAATGGAAAAAAGTAATGGAAGTAAACCTTTTGGGATATTTTAACTGTGTGAAGGCAGTCGCCGATGTAATGATAAGACAAGGTTATGGTAATATAATACAGATAAACAGCAAATCAGGTAAAAAAGGCTCCTTCAAAAATTCTGCATATGCTGCCAGCAAGTTCGGTGGTATCGGTCTTACCCAAAGCCTTGCACTGGAATTTGCTCCCCATAATATCAGGGTCAACGCTATTTGCCCAGGTAACCTGTTGGATTCCCCCCTTTGGGTAAATAGTCTATATGAACAATACGCCCGAAACCAGGGTATCACCAAGGAAGAGGTCAGACAAAAGTATCTCAACCAGGTTCCCCTTGGCAGGGGATGCACGTATGATGACGTGGCAAACGTCCTTGTTTTTCTGGCCTCGGACCAGGCCAGCTACATGACAGGACAGGCTATCAATGTAACCGGGGGTCAAGAAATGAGATAAGAATACATCCAAACTCATCTAAAAAAGGTGGATCCCTTAAGGATACCACCTTTTTTTACTAAAAATTCTTTAGTAGATATTTTTCCGCATCAGGACACCAGAGCCCGTTATTTTCTTCAACTATTCTTGCCAACTCTTCAAACCTACAGTCAGTCTCCCCCATCTTCCTAAAATCTTCAATGGCTGTTAAATCCATTTCGATATTGGTATATATCAATTTCTTGCCTCCGGGAATATTGGGTAGATTAAGGGTTGTCTCTACAACACTGTTGAGGCCTCCGATATGTGTGATCATGGTTGAGGGATCTATAAGCCCCTTAGCCATCATGTCCAGGGACTCAGCCAAATCGTCAGTATTACCCCCACTGGTACCTACAATGTGAGTGGACCCATAGTGTACGTTATAAAAGTTGAAAAGCGCCTTAAAATTCGGATCCGTTGGACCCGCAAAGAAATTTAAGCAACCGTCCCTACCCAGGATTCCGTCTCCTTGTTCGATAACCTCCCTGACAGGAGCAAATACGAAGACGTCATCGTATCCCTTGCCATGGGTATAGGACATGAGATGTTCCACGGGGTTTTCCAATTTACCTGTATTTACATAGTGAAGCTCGACTCCCCTTTCGGCTGCCTTCTCAACTGAAATAACCTCAGCCGCTCTTTTTAGCCTTGCTTCATCTATGTCGGTTACTACCAAAAGCCCAGGCCTTCTATCACAGTTTATTGCATAATCTATGGCTCCAAGGCCCATAGGTCCCACACCGGCCAATATAGCCATGTTTCCGCCTTCTACTATTCCCATCTTGTGCTGATATTTGCCAGGCGTTGTATGGTAGCTGGCATGGAAGGCGCCTACTATACAGGACATGGGCTCGGCCAGTGAGCCATAAAAGAAAGCTTCTCCTTTATATTCTAAAAGACTACCTGTTTCCATTACCTCGTTGGGGATTATGATATGGGTGGCAGCACCTCCTATATAGGGATAGGAATATCCCGGTGAATCCAGGCTACCTTTATAGTTTAAGGCAGGTTGAATAGTAAATTTTTGACCGGGCATAAACTGATCCTGCCATTTTTCTCCTACCTCTAAAATAATCCCACATAATTCATGACCTATCATCACAGGATTTTCGGCTACATTGTCAGGCACCCTTTTATGGTTGGGCCCCTGTATAGCGGCCTTATAGGAAGACATACATACACTGTCGGATATAACTTGGGCCAGGATCTCATCTTTCTTGATGGCCGGTAATTCGAATTCTTCCAGACGAAGGTCGTTGATACCATATAATCTGACCGCTTTTGTTTTCATCTCATTCCCCCGCTTAAATACTATTATCTATCAGTTCATACAGCCTCTTTGTATAAGTAGTTTCATTATACAACATTCATATCCGGCATTACAAGGAAAATCCCCGTTGGAATTGCCATAGCAATCGTTTGGTACTTTTTATACATGATATGCTAATAATATTTTGAAAAAAACGGAATGGGTGATATAATATATCCTAATAAAATCCAACAAAATACATAATAAAACGCATTATGCTAGTCAGGCACATATCGGTAATGGCTATTGGTTGCCTATTATTGGGAGAAAACTAAGACTTACAAATAGCCCATTACCTTTGTTATGCCGTAAGCTATTGAACTAGCACATAAAGCTAATAAAATATAGTAAGGATGTGTTGACATGAACAGCATAAAAGGGGTTATAAAGAAAGGAATTAACAGATATGGTTTGGATGCCTTTAGTGCCATGGCCTTGGGACTTTTTTCATCCCTTATTATCGGTTTGATCCTTTCTCAGCTTTCCAGGATACCGGGTTTAGGCTTTATTGCAGATTTTACAGATGTCTTATCCGCCCAATCCCCCGTAGTTGGAGCGGCCATAGGGGTAGCCATTGCACATGGATTGAAAGCCCAGCCCCTGGTTATATACTCTTCCGCCGCTACCGGAGCATTTGGATACAGTTTTATGAGTGCCGGCCCAATGGGAGCCTATATAGCAGCGGTAGTAGGAGCAGAATTGGGCAGGTTGGTAGCCGGTAAGACCAGAGTTGATATAGTGTTGGTCCCATCCGTCACCATTTTAGCCGGCGGTCTGGCAGGGAAATTCGTAGGCCCATATATCTCTGGTTTTATGACATGGCTGGGCCATGTTATAAACACCGCAACAGTCCTTCACCCTATCCCTATGGGAATTCTGGTTTCCACATCCATGGGAATGATACTTACTGCCCCTATAAGCAGTGCCGCTTTGGCTATTTCCATGCAGATGTCAGGCCTTGCTGCGGGTGCGGCCACAGTGGGCTGTTCTACCCAAATGATAGGTTTTGCAGTAGCCAGCTACAGAGAGAATAAAGTAGGGGGGCTGATAGCTCAGGGTTTGGGTACATCTATGCTACAGGTGCCTAATATAATTAGAAAGCCACAAATCTGGATTCCTCCTACCTTGGCCAGCGCCATCCTAGGTCCCCTTTCCACAACAATCCTAAAGATGGAAAGCAACCCAATAGGAGCAGGTATGGGAACCAGTGGTTTGGTAGGTCAGTTCGCTGTCTGGGCAACCATGGAAGGAACTATCCCCACCTGGATATTGTTAACAGAGATCCTTATGATGCACTTTATCCTTCCCGCCCTTCTCACCCTGTTGATTTCCGAATTTATGAGAAAGAAGGGCTGGTTAAAGTACGGGGATATGGAACTACAACTGTAACTTTTTCCTATAATAGTTAGCTATCTCCGAGTGCTCGGCCAGGGCGGACTTCCCGACCTCACTCAGGGAATACTTCCCCCTGGCCACTCTATGAAACCAACCATAGAAGTTGTTGTATAATATAGAATAGGTCTTGGAACCGGTACCAAGTTGCTTTAGATCCTTCGCTGAAAGGATACCGTCCCGTTCCAGGCAACATGCGATGAATATGGCATTTTCCCTATAGGCTGTCATTACCTTCTTCCTATTGCTACCCCCTTGATTGAAATTCCCTGATCGACCCTCTGCCTCTTTAATTATTCCTTCCCTGGTCTTTTTCGTTCTTCTTATTTTATAGGGGACAGGATGGAGAATTATCTCTACCTTAGGCTTATCCCGATTCATATCAACAAAGATCAATCCCAGTTCCAGACGTCTCAGTAGCTTTCTTATGCCTTTCCATTTTGATGATCTGAGACTTACCTTGGGCTTTGGTAATGCTATATATACACCACTGGTTATCCTCTGTCTGTCAGCGGCCTGGCCCAACAGCTCTACGCTTAAGCTTTTCTTAAGTTCTATTATTATCAGCTCTTCTCCCTTAATTGCAACGATATCGCAATCCTTAACTTCCCCTCGCACCATGTATCCTTGCTGTGTGAGGTAGTCATATATGGGTTGGTACAAACTGGATTCTGAAAATTTTCCCTTAGTCATGAAAATACTCCTCTAAACTACTGCCCATAAGCGACGACAACGATAACCACACTGACTAAACTCCGTTTTATTTGGAAATGACTCTAGAAACTGATGAAATGATCCCGATAGGATAAATAACAAATAGGGAGTAGAAAAACTTCTAACTCCCTATCCTTTTGTCCTATTATCAGGACATAAAACCAGTGAATACAAGATTCATACTCATAAAATTTCATTATAGGCAGAACTTATTATACACTGTTATACCTAATGGGATCTAGGCCCACCACATCTCACCTTTATCCTCAAAGACCATTACCTCTTTCAAAAAGGCTATAGCCTTTTGAAGTCCCTCGTTGGGAGTCATCAGACTGTCTTCATGTTCAATGCTTAGTACATAATCATAGCCAACCAGCCTAAGGGCGCTCACGATATCCTTCCAAACCTGATAGTCGTTGCCATAGCCAACGGAACGGAATATCCAGGATCTGTTGATCTCATCCCCATAGTGCTTGGTATCCAATACGCCATTAACGGATGTGTTAATAGCATCTATCTTGGTATCCTTGGCATGGAAATGATAGATAGCACCAGCTAACTCGCGTATAGCCGCAACGGGATCAATACCCTGCCAGAATAGATGGCTGGGGTCAAAGTTAGCGCCGATAACATCACCGACAGCCGCCCTAAGTTTTAACAGGGTTTCAGGATTATACACAGCAAAACCCGGATGCATTTCCAGACATATCATATCTACCCCATGATCCTTTGCAAAGGCGACAGTCTTTTCCCAATAGGGGATTAAAACATCATTCCATTGATAGTCAAGAATTTTTAGAAAATCATCCGGCCAAGGGCAGGTAACCCAGTTGGGGTACATGGAATTTGGCGAATCTCCGGGACATCCCGAAAAGGTATTAACCCTCCTGACTCCCAGTTTTTCTGCCAGTAGTACGGTCTTTTCAAAATCGTCATGAAATGCATCTGCGATCTCCTTTTGGGGATGAACAGGATTTCCATGACAGCTTAAAGAGCTGATCTCCAGGTTGTATTTTTCAGCCAGATCCTTTAGTTCTTGAATCTTCCTATCGTCCTTTAACAACTCTTCTGGATTTGCATGAGCCTTGCCTGGATATCCACCGGCACCTAGCTCAACTGCTTGTACACCGGACTCACTTAAATACTTAAAGGCTTCTTCGACCTTCATATTGCCCAATAAAACAGTCATAACGCCTAGTTTCATAGTACTTCTCCTTTCGTATGATAATTATTTATGGAAGATTTAGATTTCTTGCCCGACTATACCCACCGGGCTTCCTATAGTAACTGTATGTAATCTGCCATATTTAATAAAATCCTAAATTAACGGACTACACAAATGTATAATTTATATAGTCCGTTAATCATTGATAGTCTATAAATTTAATTAAAATGTAACTGCCTTGCCTGTCTTGGCTGACTCATAGATAGCCTCCAGGATCTCGGTTACAGCCAAGGCCTGTTCTGGCAATACAACGGGATCGGTATCGTTTATAACCGCATCAATCCATGCTCTAGCCTCTAAGTAACCGGGGTCCTCGCTTATCCCTTCATAAAAATCGACTCCGCCTGCCCCTAAGGAGGGTTTCTTGGTATACATCTTATTGAATTCAACGCCGTTTATGCGGAGGCCGTCTCTCATATCCGCTCCAGCTTTAGTTCCGCACAGGGTGGTTTTAGCTTCTCCTACATCAAGGGTATTGAGTGCCCAGCTGGATTCTAAAATTATAGTTGTTCCATTCTCCATTACAACAAAACCAAAAGCAGAGTCCTCTACAGTAAATTTCTCAGGATCCCAGTCCCCCCATGCATTAGCTGTATTTTTTTGATCTGCTAATTTACGATAAGTAGTTCCCAATACTGTTTTTGGTTTGTAGTTGTCAACCATCCAGAGAGTCAGATCAAGAGCATGGGTACCGATATCGATCAAGGGGCCCCCACCTTGTTCTTCTTCGTTAAGAAATACTCCCCATGTGGGAACAGCACGTCTTCTTATGGCATGTGCCTTTGCAAAGTATATATCTCCAAGATCTCCCCTTCGGCATGCCTGATACAGATATTGGGATTCAGGATTGAATCTGTTCTGATACCCAATGGTCAATTTTTTGCCGGTGCGTTTAGCTGCCTCTACCATCCTTCTGGCATCGGCTGCTGTTTTAGCCATAGGTTTTTCACACATTACATGCTTGTCTGATTCTAAGGCGTCAATGGTTATGTCAGCATGGGATTTGTTCGGGGTACATACGTGTATTACATCTATGCTGTCGTCCTTAAGTAGCTCCTTATAATCGGTATAGACCTTTGCATCCGGTGTTCCGTATTCTTTAGCGGCTTTTTCAGCTCTCTCTTTGATTAAATCACAAAAAGCAACCATTTCAACTTCTGCGACCTTGGCAAGGCTAGGCATGTGTTTGCCGTTAGCGATACCGCCGCAGCCAATAATTCCAACTCTTATTTTGACATCCTTTTTCTGTGCACTCATCTTTATTCCTCCTTGTATGATTATTATCATAGTCAACAGTGCAGAAAAGCACTATTTAACTTTAAAATTTTATAATACCATGGATGATGGACCTACCCGCTTTATTCGTAGAAAACCCGGGTATACCCCCTTCCTTCTATTTCATTTTACATTATTTGTTTTGGCTTTTCAACCATCTTAAAAACAAATCCGTCTTTACCAGATTCTTTCCGCTAGCTAATAAAAACATACGATATTCTGTTTTTTTTATATAATTTAAGCTGTTGACATTTGTACATAATTATGCTAAAAATATATTGGCTGTTTTGTTTAGCAAATGTAAACAAAAAGTTTAGTTGGCCAAAACCAGCTTTAAAGGAGCAATGCCCATGAACATTGGGGAAAAAATTAAACATTTAAGAGTAAAAAATGGGCTCACCCAGCAGGAGCTAGCTAACCGTTGTGAACTATCCAAAGGGTTTATTTCTCAAGTGGAGCGGGATTTAACCTCCCCCTCTATAGCTACCTTGGTAGATATTCTTGAATGCTTGGGAACCAATCTAAAGGATTTTTTTAATGACAATAATGATGAGAAAATCGTTTTCCAAAAAGATGATGTATTTCTTCAGGAAAATCAAGATCTAGGACATTATATACGTTGGATAGTTCCTAATTCCCAAAAAAATCGTATGGAACCAATCCTGATACAGATACAGCCGGGTGGTTCTTCAGAGCCTGATACTCCCCACGACGGTGAGGAGTTTGGATATGTTATAGGAGGTACTGTTTTCTTGCATCTGGGTAATCAGAAGTTTAGAGTAAGGAAGGGCGAAAGCTTTTATTACAAGCCATCCCTGGTCCACTACCTTTCTAACGAATCCAGGTACCCTGCCACGGTTCTTTGGGTCTCCTCACCGCCGAGTTTTTAGTCTCTTGGTTTAAGAACTACTTATAGGTTTATGGTATTATATGGGGACTTTCTTAGGAGACCTTTTATTATGGGAATGATAAGATAATTTGTGACCCATAGACTTATACTGAATATCTTTTTCTGGATGTACTATTACTAATAGGGGGTATGATAAATGTCCTATGAAATCATTAATCTGGTAGATATTTCCAAGACCTTTGATGATACTCTCGTTTTGGATAACATTAATTTGTATATAAGGCGCAATGAATTTTTAACTCTTTTAGGGCCAAGCGGATGTGGGAAAACGACCACCCTCCGTATAATTGGCGGATTTGAAGAGCCTACTTCTGGAAAGGTCTTGTTTGAAGGGAAGGATATTACTCATGTTCCCCCGTATAAGAGGAAAGTCAACACAGTTTTCCAAAGGTATGCCCTCTTTCCCCATATGAATGTAGAGGAAAATGTAGCCTTTGGCCTAAACATAAAGAAATTAAGCAGAAATGTAATTAAAGAAAAGGTTAAGAACATGTTAAGCCTGGTAAACCTAGGGGGTTTTGAAAAACGCCCTGTTGATTCCTTGAGCGGAGGACAGCAACAGCGAGTAGCCATAGCCAGAGCCTTGGTCAACGAACCCGAGGTACTACTCCTGGACGAACCTTTAGGGGCCTTGGACCTGAAACTACGTAAAGGTATGCAGATTGAGCTGAAAAACATCCAACAAAAGCTGGGCATCACCTTTGTGTATGTTACTCACGATCAGGAGGAAGCCCTGACCATGTCTGATACCATAGTAGTCATGAATGAAGGTCATATCCAACAAATTGGTACGCCCATAGATATATACAACGAACCCAAAAATGCTTTCGTAGCCGATTTTATTGGTGAAAGCAATATTGTGGACGGGATAATGATCGAGGATTATGTAGTTGACTTTGGTGGCTATACCTTCAGATGTTTAGATAGCGGATTTGGTGAGAAGGAAAAGGTAGATGTGGTTGTGCGACCCGAGGATATTAAATTGGTTCCTCCAGATCAAGGTATGCTAAAAGGTAGAGTACTCTCTGTGATTTTTAAAGGTGTACATTACGAAATGATGATTGAGTCCAATGGCATTATTTGGAAGGTGCACAGCACCTTAATGGAACCCGTTGATACCATAGTAGGTATAAATATCTTTCCTGACGATATCCATATAATGAAGAAGGTGAAGGTCTCATGAAAAAGTCATGGGTTGCATACCCCTATGTAGTGTGGATGATTATGTTCATCGTAGTACCTCTTATGCTTATAATCTTTTATGGTACATTTGAAAGGACTCCTCAAGGCATTGAGTTTACCTTGGAGCACTTTAAAAGGTTTTTTGAGCCCCTGTATGTCATGGTCCTTATAAGGTCACTATATTTGGCCTTGATATGTACCATAGTATGCCTTCTTTTAGGATATCCGGTGTCCATGATCCTGGCCAGTAAGGAATATAGCTGTCTCTTATACACATCT
>DGDX01000098.1:3704-40172 GCA_002385665.1 Firmicutes bacterium UBA3941 | reverse complement strand
TAACCCAATCTTTGGCCATCTCCTCCAAAGTGATGAACAACGCATATATAATCAATAAGCTAAATCAGGCCTTAGCCATGGTATATCAGGGCAAAGGTTTAGCTAAATCCCTTATGACCTTAGGAATTTTTCCTCTGGAGACAATAAATATTATTGGCACAGGGGAGGAAAGCGGGAATTTAGGGGAAATGATGGATAAGATAGCTGATCTATGCGAATTGGAGGCTGAAACGGCCATAGATAGGTTTATATCCCTATTAGAACCCCTATCCATTCTATTCTTAGGCGGTATCATTGCTTATATAGTTATTTCGGTGGTGCTGCCCATGTTTAATATGTATGTTTTTTAACAGGAGGATCCTTCTATGACATATTTAGCCGTTGCCATAATATCCCTGCTTCTAGGAAGCTTTTATAATGTATGCATCCATAGGATCCAAAGTGGTAAATCCATCGTCTATCCTCCTTCGCATTGTCCCTCCTGTAACCATACCCTGGGACCGTTGGACTTGGTACCTGTATTTAGCTACATGATTTTATTAGGGAAATGCAGGTATTGCAGGGAGAGGATTTCTCCCAGGTATCCAATTGTGGAGCTTCTTACATCCATTTCTTACATACTGATGTATAAAACCCTTGGTCTAACATGGAGCTTTGCTGCCTACTCCGTTTTATTGGGAATACTTATAATTACTACCTTTATCGATATAGAGCAACAAATCATTCCCAATATATTAATTGTTATAGGGTTGGTAACGGGGCTGTTTTTTAGTGCCATCAGTATCACAACTGGTATTGCGGATGCTCTTTTGGGTTTTTGTCTTGGCTTCGGCAGCCTTTTGATTGTTGCCCTATTGGCTAAGTTGTTGATTAGGAAGGAGGGTATGGGTGGAGGAGATATTAAATTGTTGGGGATGATTGGTTTGTTTTTAGGGTGGAAGCTTACCCTTTTGACCCTTATATTATCCATATACATCGGGGGTATTTTCTCTTTATTTCTACTCCTGTTAAAGTTAAAGAAAAAAGGGGACTATATACCCTTTGGGCCATTTATCTCCCTTGCAGGTTTCATATCACTTCTGTGGGGAAATAATATCATCCAATGGTATCTGTGGATATCATCTTAGTATTATTGTAGCTAAAGTATTATTTGGGTAATAATACTCTTTTGCAAAAAATCAACTCACTTGCAACAAGGTGGTGATTGGTTTGGGTGGCTCAAAAGGCTTTACATTAATTGAGTTGATATGTGTTATAGCTATACTGGGAATATTATCCCTAATAGCAATTCCTGTCATAACCAACATTCTGGACAAATG
Source organism: Firmicutes bacterium UBA3941 (assembly GCA_002385665.1). GTDB lineage: Bacteria > Bacillota > Clostridia > Caldicoprobacterales > UBA3941 > UBA3941. Next base: position 38,853 of record DGDX01000098.1, on the reverse strand, counting down.
GGTTTTAGAATCAACTGCCAAGCAAATAATGGAAGATATCAGGTGGACACAGCATCTGGCTATAACCAATGCCATTAGCCATTACTTTGAATTGGATATTAATAATAGATTCTATAGAGTTAAGAGCATAGCACTGCGGGAACCAACCCAAAAGACTGTCGAGTTTAGCCCGCACATTGAAAGTATAACCAGCACCTTAAAGACAGAGGGCAATTTCAAGAGGTTAACCTTTTCTGCTACGGGCATTCCAACACAAACTGGCAGCATTATACTAAAATCCAAAAAAGGCAAGGAAAAGACAATCACAATTGCTGTAGGGACAGGAAGGGTGGCGGTTAAGCCATGAAAAACAACAAGGGGATCTCGCTTATAGAAATTATTGTATCCATCCTGATTCTTGCTCTGATCGTTGGACCCTTTACCGGAATCTTTATACAATCAAGAATGGTACGAAAAACCATGTCCAGGCAGCTAAAGGCAATATACGCCGTACGCAATGAAATGGAAATGCTGATGTCCATGAATTCTGGTGAGGTCTATGGTTCAAAGGGAGAAAAAAGCGTGGATGACATATTTATCCGCACCCAAGTGCATCCATATGACGCAGAAATCGGTTATGCTTGTTTTTACATAATATTAAAGAGCAAACCAGATGAAGGGGACGAGATTATGGTTCTGACACCAGACGGCTGCAAAACCTTTTTGCCTGATGTAAGTTCGGATCCTTGTGAGGTACATATAGTAATCAATAAAGAATCTTATCAAATTCGAGTAGGGTCGGGATCCGTTTCAGGAACCTGCCAATTCACCGGAAATCCTACAATTCAAATAAACCTCACAGACAAGATGCCAGATGTCCCGTATGAATTCAAGGTTGATGGTAATGTAGATATTACCGTATACCCAGGTAATCATAATAATTGGAACCTGAATTATGGTGGGGAGTATAGGGTTGTTGATAGATGTTTTTACAGGGATTATTCTGTATTCAGGGCCAAGATAGAAGCTTTTGATGATCCCGGTTATAGCAAACGAATCTTCGGTATAGAGAACATTTTTGCAGTTGTTAACTGATTTATTGACAATTTTATCATTAGCAGTAAGGATGATAACAAAGTGTTTTTTAGATTACAGTTCATTTCAGGTACGCAAAAAGGCTTAACTTTAGTAGAGCTTGTCATTGCCGCCTCCCTTATCTTATTGGTACTATCATTATCGTATTCCATATATTTGTTCGGTGTCCAAGGATATTTGGAAAACGCCGCAGTAATTGAAAATCAATCCAATGTCCGTATTGCATTGGACCATATCACCTATAACGTTAGAAGGACCAAGGAAGTAAAAATAACCGATGATACCTTGATAGTTGGGAGCGAGAGCTATAAATTATCCAAGGATATCCTTATGAATAAGGGTAATCAACTGGCTGTGGGAATATCTGAATTCGTCTTTTATAAACCAAAACCTTCTTTGTTATATATAGGGATTTCAAGTATGCCTGATAGGAAGGGCAATTGTTTTTCACTGGAAGCATACTTTCATCTTTTAGAATAATTCCGAAACATATATGACGGGGGAATCAAAATGCTTAGGTTTGGATCTAAGGGTTCGGCCATCTTGTTGGTGCTGTTAGTGCTACTGGTTCTTACTATACTGGGGATTACCCTATCCAATATGGATATGGTGCATTTAAAAATACTTTCATCGGAAAAGGCTCATCAAGCAGCATATTATTATGCTGAAGCCGGTCTGTCTCACCATATAGAGATATTGAAGAATAAGATGGAGTATCTATATACGGACCCCAGGATAGATTGTGCAGATGCCCTACTGCTGGGGCTTATAGAAACCCCAATAATAGCTCCTGAATTTGAAGATTTTGATGGAGAAAAAGTAAAGCTAAAAATAACTTGTATAAAGAACAAGGCTGTCAAGGACAGGGATGAGTTAATTCTTATGTCAATATGCACTATAGGGAAGATAAGCCGTTCAGTCAGGGCTCTTGTTGAGATAAGGTGGGAAGATCCAGGAGAACCGGATTTTCAATTGGATCATACAAACTTTTCTATAGTGGGATGGGAAGAGATAAGATAATCAGGTATGAGGTGACTAAAATGGGATTGAGACAGAAAAGTATCATAGGATTGGATATTGGTACCGGTAATATAAAGCTAATTAAGATGGACAGAAAAGGTTCTGGTGAGAAATGTGTTATCAGTTATACGCCTCAGGGGCTAGTTTCAAATCGGGGAATCATTTCAGAGGATTTATTGGCTAATGAAATTACTCGCTTGATAAGGGAACATGGAATTACAGGCAGGAGATGTTCACTATGTCTATCCTCACAACATGTTATTTCAAGGACAGTCTTTCTACCCTTTATGGAGAAAAATATGCTCCTGGAAAATATACGCTACGATATTGAAGATTTTCTCCCCCTTGATCCAGATGAATACTTCATTGACTATAGGATTATGAAGACCGTGACAATCAACGGTATAAAGCACTGGCATGTTCTCATAACCGCCGTATTAAGAAATACAATTCTTTCATATATAAGGGTATTAAATAGGGCAGGATTAAAGCCGATTTATATAGATGTTCCACACAACTGTTTGGAAAAATTCATAAATAGCACTATTATTGGGATGGAACCAGTAGGGAATAGGGGTGACTTCTGCATAGTTGATATTGGATTTACTACCATCAATATAATATTATTTAGCGGTGGTTACTACTTTGTAGACAATACCGCATTTTTGGAGAGAGATAGTACAACCTCTGATTACCAAAACGATGGCAATGGGCTCGGTCGATCACAAGATAATACAATCCGTGATGTTACTGCAACTGTAAATCAAAATCAAAGGTGGCTAATCCAGGTAGAAGACGAGGTAACAAGGACCTTAAGATACTATAGGAATCAGATACCTGGCAACGCTCCAATCAATGAGATTATTCTATTGGGTGGAGGTTCTTTGACCCCCAACCTGGCAGGTTACTTAAGGGAGAGTACAGGCCTGCCTGTAACGAGATTTAGCAGTTGGGTGGAAAAGAATAGAAGCGGAAATATAAAAGATCTAAGCGGTGAAGAACTTATGATAATGGGCAAGGCTATAGGCTCCACCATAAGGAGGGATATGTTATGAAAGCTGACATAAATTTGGCCGCCCTAACCCGGTCAAAATACCGGAATTTGAGTTTCATAAGCATACCTATAGTTATCCTGGTTTTAGCATTTTCTTTCCTTATACCAATCTGGCATAGAAACTCTTTAAGGGATGAATATGCTAAGATAAGTTTAGAGCTGTTAGAAAAAGAAGGATATAATAGGGAATATACGGCTTTGGAGGATTACTCCATGGACCTTGTTAAGAAGGTCGAAATCCTTGAGAAGACAGACAAGAAACGCGGGGATGTTAGTATTATTCTTGATTTAATCGACAACTCCTTTTCCAGGAACATTGAATTATTAGCTATAACTATATCAAAGAACACTGTAACTATCAAAGGAGTTGCACCTGATGATAATACAATAGCCGACAGCATTTTAAGGCTGCAAGAGGATAAAAGGGTGGCAAAGACCAGGATAGAGGAGATCAGTCTTGATAGGGCAAACCTAAAGCGACTCTTCAGTGTGAGATGTATAACTCTCCTTAACGATGGTAATATGGATGATATCCTAACCTGGGATGACCAGGAAGATTCCAATTGAGGAGGTTGTTGGAATGAAAGTATCAAACAGGGAAAAGATTTTTATTATAGCGACTGTAATTGTTCTATTGGGAGCACTATATTATAGTTTGTTTTATAAGGGTTTACGACAGGAAATAAAGGGTATAAGGAATAGTATTCAGAGAGATAAGGAAAAATTAGAAAACGTTCTGCAATCGGAAGAGAAGATAGAGGATCTACATAGATATATCGGTAATCTGGAGGTCAAAGCCCATAGGGTTTCCAGAGATGATGAGGGTTTTAATATTGAGCCCAAACTCATAGTTTTCCTGGAGAACTCTATAAAGAATCTGGGCCTAAGTACCAGGATAGGGATTAAAGATGCAGAAGAATACGACAAATTTTATATTATACCCGTAACTATTAATTTTGAAAGTAACTATATTAATTTTCGTAGAATTCTGGATAATATAGAAAAGGCACCATGGCCTTATTCAATTGATTACATAAATACCAATAAAAGAGATGGTAGCCCTGAGGATTTACCTAATAAATGGGATGTAGAGATGGTTATAAATTTCTTGGCATTTCAGGGGGTAGATAGTCCTTAATTAATATCAACCCTTACTTCGTAAACATCATAACTTTAGTTGGTGTTTGAAGGCCAGATTCTGGATATGATATAATAAATACAAACAAGGTGATATGTCCTTAGCGGAATTCTCTCCCGAATAGGAGCTTTAAGCGATATGTAAGGGGTGATCTTATCATGGGTCAAGGTAAAAAAGAACAAATATTTCTAAAAAACTATGTAGAGGAGCTTGTATCCAACACTTTAGACAAATTGTCAAAGGAGGGCGATTTCTGCACCTGTCCCAGGTGTCGTTTGGACATTATGGCATATGCTCTTAATCACATTCCACCAAAATATGCGGTTACCCAGCTAGGAGAAGTCTATACAAAAATATCCTACCTAGAGCAGCAATTGGAGGTAGATGTAACCATAGCCCTTGTGGAAGCAATTAAAATCGTTAGTAAAAATCCGAGGCATGATAACAGTGGTTTCTAATACGACTAATATTGTCCTGGTTGGGTTTATGGGTGCCGGTAAATCAACTATTGGGAAAGCCCTAGCTAAGAGGTTATCCATGGATTTCTGGGATTCCGACAGCAGGATAGAAGAAGTTGCCGGAACCTCTATTCCGGATATTTTTAGGACCCATGGTGAAAAATATTTTCGAAGACTGGAGTATAGGGTATTATGCGATTTAATTAATCTACAGGGTGTTGTAATATCCACAGGAGGTGGAGCTGTTACCAACGGAACACTCCTGGATAATTTGCTATCCAAGGGTTTGGTAATTCATCTGGAAGCATCGAAAGAGACGATTTTACAACGGCTAAAGGGTACAAACAACAGGCCAATGCTAGACCATGGCGATCTAGAAGTTCGTATTGATGAGCTTTATAGGGCCAGGTATCCTGAATATTCAAAAGCCCATTATACTGTTAAGACAGACGGCAAGGAAGTGGAATCGATTGTGGAGGAGATCGTAGCTTTAATAGATGACAGAATAGGGCTAAAGTAACAAAATTTTGGCTATTAAATAAAGCTATTTTATGATAATATGTATAGGAAATCGTTATGGGGGGCATTTGATTTTATGAGAATTCTTATACTAAACGGTCCTAATTTGAACCTTTTAGGTACCAGAGAACCCTCTATCTACGGCCAGGAAAGCCTTGATAGCCTGATCAAGGAACTGGAAAAACATGCTCATGCTCTAGGTATAGAATTGTGTCATTATCAATCCAACAGCGAGGGTTCTTTGATAGATCAAATCCATATGGCTATTGACAAGGTCAATGGTATTATCTTTAACCCTGGCGCCTTTAGCCATTACAGCTATGCTTTGCGAGATGCTATAGCAGCTGTAAATATACCGGTAATCGAAGTACATATTTCTAATATAAGCGCAAGAGAGGCTTTTCGCAACTTATCTGTTATAGCACCTGTATGCCTTGGGCAAATCAGCGGGCTTGGGTTACATGGTTATAGCTTAGCCTTGGATTTTTTAGTCAAATACCTGGCAGATCAGCCACATGCGTAAAATTAAGATTATACTCTATATTTTATTATGGATAGGAGATGGGAACTATGATTTCTGCAGGAGATTTTAGAAAAGGTATGACCATTGATATCGATGGGCAGGTTTATACGGTTGTCGACTTTCAACATGTAAAGCCGGGCAAAGGGGCAGCCTTCGTTAGGACAAAGATAAAAAACGCCGTTACTGGTAGTGTTTTGGAAAGAACCTTTAGCCCTACTGAAAGGGTTCCAAGGGCTCATGTTGAAACCAAGGAGATGCAGTACTTATACAACGATGGGAATCTGTACTATTTTATGGATACTGAAACATACGAGCAAATACCCTTAAATCGTGGACAGGTTGAAGATGCAATGACATTTATTAAGGAAAACATGAATGTAACAATTAAATTTTTTAAAGGAGAAGCATTCTCGGTAGAACCACCTTTTTTTGTTGAGCTGGAAGTAACAGAAACCGAGCCAGGTTTTAAGGGAGATACGGCTACCGGAGGCAGCAAACCTGCCACACTTGAAACAGGAGCGACTGTAAACGTACCCTTGTTTATAAATGTGGGCGATGTAATTCGGGTAGATACCAGAACAGGGGAGTATATGGAAAGGGCTTGAGGGGAACCATAATGACAAGGTCGTAAGCCAACAATTATGGGCTTAAAACAAATTATGTATAGAATAAGAGGATGAATTATGGATTATTTGATTGAAAAGGTTGCCTATCTTAAGGGATTGATGGACGGCTTAGAAATCGATGACAGGACCAATGAGGGAAAAATTTTAGTAAATATAGTTGATATTCTGCATGATATAGTGCATGAAATTGACGATTTGAATGCATCCAAAGATGAGCTGGACGAGTATATCCAAACCATCGATGAGGATCTATCAGATGTAGAGAATGAATTGTACGGCGACGATGATGACGATGAGTATACCGACGATTCACACTATATTGAGGTTGAATGCCCTCATTGCCATGAAACGGTTTATTTTGCCGATGATCTTTTTGATACGGACAATGAATTGTATTGCCCCAACTGTAACGAATCCATATATGATGAAGAATTATCGGATTTAGACGACTAATGGAAAAACTTCAAGTCTATATAACATATGAGTTATTGCCATGGCAATTGCAGCACAATGGTTATATCGACCGGTTATTACCGGTCTTTTTTTATTGCAAATAAGTATAAACTAGTTCCTATGGACATAGGTATAATATACAACTGGAAAAAAGGACGAGTTAAGATGATACAAAAGATGGATTGTATGGAATATAATTTTCAACCTGTATTAGATGCTTTGCCGGATAATTTGAGAAAAATCATTATGTCCGTTTCTAAGGGCATATTAAGGGAATTAGAGGAAATCAGAGTACGACAAGGGCGTCCCCTCATGGTATATAGCCGTGGAAGGGACTATTTTCTATGTCCTGATGGGAACGTGACCCGCCATCCACAAAACTCTTATATAGTTACAGGGGAGGATACAAGGCGTATATTGGAACTAATTTCACACTATTCAATTTATGCCTTTGAAGAGGAACTCTGCAGTGGATATATAACACTTCAGGGCGGATATAGGGTAGGACTATCGGGCAAGATGACCAGTGGCAAGGACGGCATTACAAAATTTCAACATATAACATCCTTTAATTTTCGAATCGCTAGGGAAATCCGCAATGCTGCCAATAAAATTATTCCCTATGTTATTAAGGGGAGTAGGATATATCATACCTTGATCCTATCACCGCCTCAAATGGGTAAAACAACTTTGATACGTGATTTGGCCAGACAGCTAAGCAATGGTTTCCCGGGGTTCTCAGGGGTTAAGGTGGGTATAGTCGATGAACGGTCAGAAATCGCTGGGTGTTATCAGGGAATACCCCAAAACGATGTAGGCGTCCGGACGGATATATTGGATGGGTGTCCAAAAGCTACAGGAATAATCATGCTAATCCGTTCCATGTCTCCGAATGTAATCATAACCGACGAAATAGGAAAGCCCAAGGATGTCATGGCAATAGAGGATGCATTAAATGCAGGTATTACTATAATAACCACGGCCCATAGTCACGGGTTGGAAGATGCCCGAAGAAGACCTATTCTAAAATCTTTGCTGGAAAACAATGTTTTTCAAAGGATCATGGTATTGGGAAATAGTCTTGGCACAGGGACTTTGGAAAAGGTATATGACCTTATTGAGGGGAAGGAGTTACTGGACCGGCCTATAAGATAGAATGCAGTTCAGTTAGGAACTAATGAAATACATTAAGTCTTGCTATTTAAGGGGAGGAGAGAATAGTATGTTAATTAAAATAATATCCAGCGTCTTAATTATCATTTGCTGTTCTCTATTAGGAATACATATGTCCTATCGCTATACCCAAAGGATTAACAATATCAGAGAATTGCGCAATGTCTTATCTCATTTGGAAACTGAGATTGTAAATTATTCCACTCTGTTGGTCCATGCTATTAGGAATTCCAGTAAATATGTCAAGGGGGATTGGAAACCGTTCTTCGATAATATAGTCGAAGCCTTGGAGAACAGGATGGAGTATTCACTAGCAGAGGTTTGGCAGGAATCCCTCAGAGCCCTGGAACACAATCCTAATGTCGACAAAGCCGAGTATGAAATAATGCAAAGATTTGGGCTCCAGCTGGGAAGTAGCGATAAAGTCAGTCAGGAAAAATATTTCCAACTTATCCAGGAACAATTAAAGGTAGAAGAAAACAGCGCACGGGAGGCACGCCTTAAGTATAGCCGGATGTACTATAACTTAGGTATATTGCTGGGTCTTGGCATAGCCATAATACTCTTTTAATGTAAACGAATGGAGGAAGAGGACGTGAACATTGATATTATCTTTAAGATAGCTGCTGTAGGTATATTGATAGCTGTATTGAATCAGGTCCTTCTAAGAGCTGGCCGGGAGGAGATGGCCATGTTGACAACACTGGCTGGTGTGGTAGTTGTACTGCTAATGGTAGTGAACCTAATTAATAATCTGTTCAACAGCATAAAAAGTATATTCCGTCTGTATTAACAATACAGGAAGGGGGTTTGCTTTATGGGTATAGTCCAAATTTTAGGTATTGGTATTATTGCTGCCATTTTTTCTATAATCATCAAACAAGAAAAACCTGAATTTGCTGTACTGGTTAGCATAGCGACTGGAATTATAATATTTTTTGTGATTGCAGATAAAATACCATATGTTATCGATACATTTAATAATATTATAAGCAAAACCCAGGTGAACATGGTATTCATCTCAACATTAATTAAGATAATCGGCATCGCATACATAACAGAGTTCGGTTCCCAGATATGCAAGGATATGGGGGAAGGCAGTATAGCCTCAAAGATAGAGTTGGGGGGAAAAGTTATTATAATGGTTCTGGGCTTACCAATCCTAACAGCTCTTACTGAAACCATTCTAGGAATACTATCGTAAGGAGACTTATACCTATGAAAAAATCCATGTTGATTGGGATGATATTAGTTGCTTTGTTGCTTCCCTTGAGGACGATACAGGCACAACCTGAATCCAACGGTGATCTGGTTAATGAAATCCGTAGAATCGCTGAGGATCAATTGGATAATTTGAATATAGATAAATGGAATGAATATATAAAAGACATAGACAACTATCAGGATAGTCTGCTCGCCAACATGGATGCAAAGGAAATGATAGTTAAAATCCTGGGTGGGGACTTTGAATTTGATTGGAAAGACATATTCCAATCTATTGGCAGGACATTTTTTGCCGAAATATCCAACAGCCTTTCTCTACTAATTAAAATCCTGGCTATTGCAATTATTGCAGGTGCATTAGGAAACTTTAAAACCAATTTTAGCGATTCGTCTGTAGGCGAACTGGCCTGGATTATTTCCTATATTATGATTATCATTCTGGTAATACAAAGTGTGACCATTGCTTTGGACACGGGAAAGAACGTAATAGATCATATGACATCCTTTATGCAACTAATATTTCCGGTACTCTTAGCCCTCTTGATAGGAATGGGGGGAATCGCATCTTCTAGCATTTTACAACCGGCTACAGTGATATTATCCAATGTAACTAGCATATTTCTAAGAAATGTGATGATACCCCTGATTTTTTTATCCACTATTCTAATCTTGGTAAGCAATATAAACGAAAACATTAGCCTGGGAGGCTTAAGTAAACTGATTAAGAATATCTGTGGTTGGGCACTGGGTATTATATTTACTATTTTTGTCGGAGTTATCAGTATACAAGGTATTCTTGCAGCATCTTTTGATGGTGTTTCAATACGAACAACTAAATATGCCATTGAAGCCTTTGTCCCAGTAGTTGGTAAAATGTTCTCGCAAACTGTTGATATGGTTATTGGGTGCTCACTGATACTAAAAAACGCTGTGGGTGTGGTCGGTTTAATAATTGCAGCGGCAATATGCTTATATCCTACCCTAAAAATCATATCCTTAATTGCTGTATACAAGCTATGCGGTGCCCTATTAGAGCCTATTAGTGATAAAAGGATCGTGACCTGTATGAATGAAATTGCTGGGGTGTTGAGCATGCTTTTCATCACTGTAGCTGGCATTGCCATAATGTTTTTTATGACCATAGCATTATTAGTAGGGGTAGGTAATATAACTATTATGATGAGATAGTAGGTGTGAGGCGGGATGAATCAATGGATTGCAAATATTCTAGGTGTGGTTGTATTGGGCATATTGATGGATATGATCATACCTACTGGAAATACAAAGGCCTATACTCGGTTTTTTATAGGTTTAATAATGTTGCTGGTAATGCTTCAGCCTGTAATAAAGCTAATAGGGCAGTTTCCAAATTACAGCGACAGCTTGTGGTTAGCAAAAATAGCTCCGGAATTGGAAGCCATTGATACGACAACCTATGCCGTCGAATTGGACCAGGAAAAGCATTTGATGAGGATGTATAAGAGCCGGCTGGAAAGGGACGTATTAGACAGGGCCAGAGCATATATATCAGATGTTGATGTTACTGCTAATGTTAATTTGGTAAAATCCCAGGGCCCTGCCACATTTGAAATTGATTCTATTCAGGTATTCCTGGGCCCACCGGATCCATACAAGGTCCAGGAGGTGGAAATATCCATTGATTTGGACGACAGCAGTGAAAAGAAAAAGCAACTCCTGGATACCCAGGACGAATTAAAAGACTTTAGCCAGCTAAAAAAGCATCTTTCAGATACTTATGAAATTGAAGAATCAAGAATACATATAGTAAGCGGGAAAAAAACCAATGATTAGGGGGCTTAACAATGGAAAAAAAAGGTGCATTGAAAGAATATATAGCCAAATTCAAGGAAATAAAGAAGACGGAATGGATATTAATAATTCTTGTACTTTCAATAATAATTAGTATTTATGCCTCTACCTTAAATAAATCTTCTGATACTAACCAGGACAACAGTCCCCCTGAGACACAATCAGGCCTACATTGGATAGAAAATGATGATAATTATGAAAGTCGTGAAGAGAAAAGGCTTAAGGAGATTCTATCGACGATTAAGGGGGCAGGCCGGGTGGAGGTTATGATAACCTACGTATCCAGTAAGGAAATCGTTACAGCCATGAATACAGTTGAATCAACTACCACAACAGAAGAGGAAGACAACAACGGAGGTACTAGGCTTATTAATCAAACGGATAGAAATGCACAACCGTCAACATTCAATGATGCGGAAGGATCCAAGCCAATTATCTTAAAGGAGGTGGAACCGGAGATCAGAGGAGTAATAATTATTTCCGAAGGGGCCAACGATATAAGGGTAAAAATGGAACTGATGAAGGCAGTTCAGGTTGCTCTAGGGATCAAACCTAACCAGGTGGAAGTTTTCCCAATGAAGGAAAGTGATTAGGGAGGATGATAGTGTGTTTATTTTAAAAAGAAAAAATTTAGTTTTGGGAATGCTTGTGGTTCTGCTAGTAATTACAGGTTATCTAAACTTTAGATATAATCAAAATATGTTAAATGATAATGCCAATAGTGAACTGATGAACAACGAGGATAGAAAACCAGCAGTAACCATCAAAGATGTGGCAAATGAGGACAATGGGGTTAGTGGAGATAATGCAGGACAATCCGATGCCATAAGCACAACCAGCAGTATGGGATTTTTCGTAGAATATCGGTTTGATCGGGAGAATAAAAGAAAGGAAGAAATAGAGTACATAAGGGAGATTGTAGATAATCCTAACTCAGAAATCGAAATGAAAAATGAAGCCCAGACACAGCTGTTGGAAATAACGGATACTATGGAAAAGGAATTGACCATAGAAGGTTTGTTGAAAGCTAAGGGATTTAACGATTCTATAGTTATCTTCAACCAGGATTATGTCAGTGTTATAGTAGAAAAAGATGAATTAGCACCAGAAGAGGTAGCCCAAATTTTAGATATTGTGAAAAGGGAATCGGGTAAGACAGCAGAAAACATTAAGATAATACCAACTAGTCAATAGAGAGTTGATGATGCCTAGCAATAATATTAATGGATAAAGTTATTAACAAGTAGTTACACGCGACATTGATATGGTAATATATGGTACGAACTATTAATTAAGCTTGACATAGTGTACAAAAAGATATAAAATTAACTTGTCATTGTAAGTTATGGGTAGTCACTTATTAATATAGTTAATTATGTGCTATCCGGTATGAATAGCCGGGTATCTTTTCGTTATACTTGGCTAATTAAACAAAAGTTGATATGTAAAATAAGAACTTGGAAATCCACGTATCGTCTAGGCCGGGGGTGTAACTCGGCTTGGATTTTATTAACAGAGAATGAGGAGGTGTCCCTAACCAGTGCCAGAATTACTACTACAGGTATTTGTCCTGGTAGTAGTAGCTATTGGGGGAATGGCAATAGGATACAATTATCGAAAGCGGATTGCAGAGGGTAAAATATCTAGTGCAGAAGAAGCCGCCAAGAGAATTGTTGACGAAGCCGAGAAACAAGCTGAAGCAACGCAAAGAGAAGCTATACTTGAAGCTAAAGAAGAAATACACAAACTGCGAAACGAATTTGATAGAGAAGTGAGAGAACGACGAAACGAGATTCAAAGGATAGAACGCAGAGTCCAGCAAAAGGAAGAAAATTTGGACAGAAAGATGATCTCCTTAGAATCAAAAGAGGATTCTCTTAACAAGAAAAAGAAAGATATTGAAAAGGTAGAACAGGAAATCCGTTCTATTCACACTAAAAAATTAAGTGAATTAGAGAAGATTTCCGAAATGACCAGGGATCAGGCCCGTGAAATGCTCCTACAAAGTGTGGAAAGGGATATTGCACACGATGTGGCCGTTAAAATACGTGAATACGAAAATAAAGCAAGGGAAGAGGCAGAAAGAAAAGCTCGCTCTATTATTTCCTTAGCCATACAGAAATCTGCTGCCGAACATGTGGCTGAAGCCACCGTTTCTGTGGTTGAATTGCCAAACGATGAAATGAAGGGTCGTATTATAGGTAGGGAAGGAAGAAATATCAGAACCCTGGAAACAGCGACAGGGATAGATTTAATTATTGATGATACACCTGAAGCAGTTATCCTATCTGGGTTTGATCCAATACGTAGAGAAATAGCAAGAATTTCACTTGAAAAACTCGTTTTGGACGGAAGAATCCATCCTACCAGAATTGAAGAAATGGTAGAAAAGGCCAAAAGGGAAGTAGAGAACCAGATTCGGGAAGAAGGAGAGCAAGCAATTTTTGAAGTGGGAATCCATGGTATCCATCCTGAACTGGTAAAACTTCTTGGTCGATTAAAATACCGGACCAGTTATGGGCAAAACGTACTAAGACATTCTATCGAAGTTGCCCGTCTGGCAAGCATCATGGCCGCCGAATTAGGTGCAGACGTGAAGTTAGCCAAAAGGGCTGGATTGCTCCATGATATCGGAAAGGCAGTAGACCATGAGGTGGAAGGACCACATATACAGATCGGTGCAGATTTAGCCAAGAAATACAAGGAAAGTCCCGAAGTAGTACATGCTATATTAGCCCATCATGGTGATATCGAGGCAAATACTGTTGAGGCAGTATTGGTTCAAGCCGCTGATGCTATATCCGCGGCAAGGCCAGGAGCTAGGCGTGAAAGCCTGGAGGCCTATATAAAACGTTTAGAAAAGTTAGAAGAAATAGCAAATTCCTTCGCAGGAGTAGAAAAATCCTTTGCAATTCAGGCCGGACGTGAATTGAGAATTATTGTTAAGCCTGAAAAAGTCAGTGATGATCAAGCCATCCTAATGGCTAGAGACATTGTAAAAAGTGTTGAAAAAGAATTAGAATATCCAGGACAAATAAAAATTAACGTTATTCGAGAAACTAGAGCTATTGAATACGCAAAATAAGGTGTAGCATTGCTACACCTTTTGTATTTTGTCACCATTTAAAGCAAAAGGGCCCAAAAAAGAAGGATTTCTTGCGGGAATGTAGAATATTATAAGCATAGACCAATGAATGAGGGGGGTCAAATCATGGAAGTATTGAAAGTATCATCGAGATCCAGTCCTAATTCAGTAGCGGGAGCCTTAGCCGGGGTGCTGAGAGAGCGCGGCACAGCGGAATTACAGGCCATTGGCGCAGGCGCCCTAAATCAGGCGATAAAAGCAGTAGCTATTGCTAGAGGATTTGTTGCTCCCGGAGGATTGGATTTGGTTTGCATCCCAGCTTTTACAGATATTATAATCGATGGTGAAGAACGAACTGCAATGAAACTCATAGTTGAACCCCGTTAAACCTACCAATTAAAGGTAGGTTTTTTGATTAGTTTGAGGACTATAGCATAACATGTATTTAGTTTTAATGCTTATTTTTTCTGGAAATGAGGTTTAAAAATGAGAATAATTGATGGACACTGTGATACCCTAACTCATATATTGGACAATTCCAGTAATCTACATGATAAATCAAACCATGTTAGCATAGACACCCTCCTAGAAGGGGGAGTTAAGATTCAATTCTTTGCTGCCTGGATAGGACCAAAACGGAGATACGGTCCGCCACTGCAAAGAGGTATTAAATTGATCGACAGGTACTATACTATGATAAATGAGAATCCTAATCTATTGTTTCCAGTTCTTCGATATGAGGATATTGATATGGTAAAATCCAATCAAATCGGATCTATACTTACTGTCGAAGGTGGAGATATATTAGAGGGTGAGATATCCAACTTAAGGATAATACATAAATTAGGGGTCCGCCTTATTACGCTTACCTGGAACAACAGAAATGAAATAAGTGATGGAATAATGGAAACAAATAGTCGTAGTGGTCTATCGAGTTTTGGAATATCTGTAATTCGTGAAATGAACAGATTGAATATGATAATAGATGTGTCCCACATATCAGTCCAGGGTTTTTGGGATGCAATTGAACATTCCGTGGATCCTGTTATTGCATCCCATTCAAATGCAAGAACTATATGTCCGCACCCTAGAAATTTAGAGGATAATCAAATATTGGCTTTATCCAAGGTAGGGGGTATAATCGGAATTAACTTCTATCCTCCCTTCTTAACTGAAAATAATGAGGCAAGTATTGAAGATATTATACGGCACATCGAATATATTGCAGGGCTTGTGGGCGTAGACTCACTGGGATTTGGATCGGATTTCGACGGGATAGAACAATTGCCAATAGGTGTGGCTGGACCCCAGGCTTTTCCCAAAATTATTGAAAGGTTGTTACAGCTTAATTATCCTGAAAGGGATGTGCAAAAAATCTGTTATGATAATTATTTGCGAGTAATTAAGAATATTCTAAAATAATAATGCAAAACAATTAAAGCAATCCTTCACAATTTAATGGACTATGCCCATATTATGTGTTATAATTGGAAGAAAATGATGGAACAGAGAATCAATCTTTCATTTTGGGAGGCGGAAGAAATGGAACTATCTAGAAAGAACCTGGGTATTGCTGCATCTTTAACATTGGAGATAGACGCGAAAGCAAAGAGGATGAAGTCCCAAGGAATGGATATTATTGGTTTTGGTGCGGGTGAACCCGATTTTGCTACACCTTCATATATAATAGAAGCTGCAAAGGAAGCCTTGGATAAAGGCTATACCAGATATACACCATCATCAGGTATTATAGAATTAAGACAATCAATCTGCCATAAGTTGTTGAGGGATAATAAGGTTTCGTATGAACCAAATGAAATACTGGTATCCAATGGTGCAAAGCATTCACTCTACAATATCTTTCAAGCGATATTGAATCCAGGGGATGAAGTTATAATACCATTGCCATATTGGGTGAGCTACCCGGAAATGGTAAAAATGGCAGATGGTATCCCAGTATTTGTAGACACCCTGGAAGAGGAGAACTTTGGTATGAATCTAGACAATTTAAAGGAGGCTATAACCAGTAGGACCAAGGCCATAATAATCAATAGCCCTAATAATCCCAGTGGCTGTGTTTACAGTAGGGAACAGCTAGAAGGCATTGCGCAGCTTGCTTTAGAACATAACTTCTTTATAGTGTCAGACGAGATCTATGAGGAACTATTATATGAAGGGGCCCAACATTTGAGCGTAGCTTCATTGGATCCTCAGGTGAGGGATATCACCCTATTGGTGAATGGGATGTCAAAGGCCTATGCCATGACAGGTTGGCGTATAGGTTATACTGCGGGTAATTCAAAGATAATCGATGTTATGGCAAATATACAAAGTCATGCGACTTCTAACCCTAACTCTATTGCCCAGTACGCTAGTTTGGCGGCATTAAACGGTCCTAAGGATATTATTAAGGATATGGTATCCCAATTCGATAGTAGAAGAAGATTTATGGTAGATAGAATAAATAGTATTGATGGAATCTCCTGTACAACACCCCAGGGTGCCTTTTATGTTATGATGAATATTAATGATATACTGAATAGAATGCACAATGGTCGGGTATTGGGTGGTTCGCTTGATTTCGCAGATGCCCTCTTAGAATCAAAGAATGTAGCTGTCGTGCCTGGAATAGCCTTTGGAGCTGATGGATATGTCAGACTTTCCTATGCTACATCCAAGGAAAATATAGAAGAAGGCTTAAATCGTATAGAAAGCTTTGTCAAGGAGTTAATATAGACGGTGCAGATCTAATTTATCTGCCCTGATTATTAAATATTTAAACAAAAAAGAGTGGATATAATCCACTCTTTTATAATGGCAGGGGAGACAGGAATCGAACCCGCAACCAATGGTTTTGGAGACCACTACTCTACCAATTGAGCTACTCCCCTAAAAATATTATGTTTTTGCACATATAGTATTATAGGATAATTGCTTTAATAAGTCAATAGGTTTTATAGATTTTATGGTTCATCTGATACAAGGCTATTTTGATATGGTATAATGAACATTATTGATAGGAGATGATGCTGGTGTCAACATATAATTTAGGGATTATAGGCGCCGGGAATATGGCCTCTTCCATAGTAAAAGGTGTCATTAAGAATAAACTTTATAATCCAAAACAAATACTGGTATACGATGTTTTATTGCATCAGTTGGATAAATTAGCCCGTGAAACTTCGATATCGAAAGCAATGAACAATATCGATCTGATGGAAAAATGTTCAACCGTTATAATTGCTGTTAAGCCAGAAGCCTACAATGGTTTACTGGACGAGATTGTTGATGTAATCAACCCTCATCATATTTTAATCTCTATAGCCGCAGGTATTTCTACCGATTACATAAAGAAAAGGATAAAGAATAAGTGTAGAGTTGTCAGGGTTATGCCTAACACGCCAGCAATGGTGGGGGAGGGTATGAGTGCCATCTGCAATAACCATGGATTGGAAGAAGATGAGATAAGTAAGGTTAGATCAATCTTTATGTCATTGGGGAAAATCGAGCTAGTTGATGAGGCATTAATCAATGCAGTAACCGCCATTAGTGGAAGCAGCCCTGCTTATGTCTACATGTTTATAGAGGCATTAGCAGATGGCGGGGTGATGATGGGACTATCTCGGGAACAATCCTATAGGATGGCTGCTCAGTCGGTATTGGGAGCAGCAAAGATGGTATTGGATCTAGACCAGCATCCCGGTGTCTTAAAGGATATGGTAACCTCTCCAGGGGGTACGACTATAGAAGCTGTATACACCTTGGAAAAAAACGGCTTTAGAGGAAGCATTATGGAAGCCGTTCGTAATTGTTGTCAAAAAGGTGCCTTAATGGACAAAAAGGCTCAGGATAGGGAAGGGGAAGCCGAGATTTATGGATAAAGAAAGTTATTTTGAACTTATAAGGCAACATTTAGAAGCTAAAGAATTTATTGTAGAAAATAAAAGAGAAATAAATTATGGGATCCAATTCGAAATAGTCCGAGGAATGCAGAGGGGTATCTTTAGGATATACGAAGGAAAGAAGGGTATACGGCTGGATGCCTCACAGATACGCCAGGATGAGTTTAGAGCAAGTGTTGATAATGCTATTAAAAATCTTCTGATGGGAGTAAATCTCGGTAATGAAACCAAATCCTTTCAAGACCCTAAACGGCTAATAGGAATTGATGAATCAGGGAAAGGGGATTATTTTGGTCCCTTGGTTATAGCTGGTGTTTATACTGATGAAAACACCAGTGCAGAGCTCCAATATGCCGGAGTAACAGATAGTAAGAAAATAACAGACCACAAAGCCCAGAAATTAGCAAAATTAATTAAAAATATCTGCCCATATGATATCGTTATCATTGAAAATGAACGGTATAACGACTTATATGCATCGATTAAGAATTTAAATAAACTGCTGGCTTGGGGCCATGCCAGGGTTATAGAAAACCTTCTGGATAAGGTAGACTGTGATTATGCTTTATCTGATCAATTTGGAAGACCAGAACTGATTCAAAAGGCGTTAATGACAAAGGGACGTCAAATACGGTTAGAACAACGGCCTAAAGCGGAAGAAAATATCGCAGTGGCCGCAGCCAGTATATTAGCCAGGGATGAATTTGTATCCAGGATGAACGGTCTGGAGTCTCGATATGGATTTAGCTTTCCAAAGGGCGCATCATCTAATGTTGTTAAAGCTGCTAAAGAGTTTACCGAACAATTCGGCAGGGATTCAATGAATAAAGTAGCAAAACTCCATTTTAAGATTACGAATCAAATATAGATAGTAAGTATGTGAGAAGTAAAAAACCATTGAATTTAAGTATTATTTACTGAGAGGGAAGCTCTTTAGTACTATGCGCAAAAGACAAGTTTTAAGCAAAGTATTGCAATTCAATCGGCTATATGGTATAATTTTCTTGTATTTCGCTTATGTGTGATCTGGTTGAATAATAAACATGTAAAGCATTAATTCTTCTCAGCAAAATCGATATGCCCAATAATGTTGATATACCCAAAAAGGAAGTGTTTAAATGTCCGATCATAACTCTTATTATCAAAAGGAACTGCAATATAACACTAAGAGACTGCGATATCTAGTAAGGGATTTGCCAAGCTTCTGTGGCGAATATTTTCGTGGTATTGAACATACCACCTCTATTCTTACCAGGATTAATTATGCCTATGATCTTAGGATATTCTTTGATTTTTTAGTAACTGAGATCGATACGTTTGCCGGTCTCTCCCCTCTTGAATTAACCTTGGAACATTTGGATAAGATACAGATTCTTCACATAGAAAAGTATTTGGAATATGCTACATACTATAGTAACCCCAATAATTTGGAACAGGAACGCCAGAATGGTGAAATGGGTAAAGCAAGGAAACTGGCCTCGCTCCGTTCCCTTCTGTCATATTTTTATAAAAAGGAGAAAATCCAGAGAAATGTAGCACAATTAGTCGATCTTCCCAAATTAACTGAGAAGCCAATAATAAGATTAGATGTTGATGAAGTTGCGAAACTCTTAGATGCTGTTGAATCAGGTAATAAGTTAACTCCAACCCAGCAAAGATACCATCGTTATACAAAATCAAGGGATTTAGCTATATTAACTCTACTTTTAGGAACGGGGATCCGCATCAGCGAATGTATTGGTCTAAACATTTCAGATTTTGACTTTAGGAATAATGGATTTAGGGTGACTAGAAAAGGTGGAGATCAGGTTATATTATACTATGGTGATGAAGTAAAGGAAGCAATACTGGATTATATTGACGAAAGAAAAAAAATTGAAACTCTACCAGGACATGAAGAGGCTTTATTTCTATCTATACAAAGAAGGCGGATTAGTCATAGGGCATTGCAAAATTTAGTAAAGAAGTATGCCAAAATTGTAGCACCATTAAAGAAAATTACTCCACACAAGTTACGGAGCACTTATGGCACCACTCTATATCAAGAAACTGGTGATATCTATCTGGTTGCCGATGTTTTGGGGCATAAGGATGTAAATACCACAAGGAAACACTATGCTGCCATAGGTGATGAACAAAGAAGGATCGCCGCAAGGGTAGTTAAATTAAGGAGGGATTAATCCCCCCTATTTTATGGTCTGGCAGGTACCAATAGTGAGTCTCCCTCTATAATAAGAGCTGAATCCAATTTATTGATTAACCTAATTTCATGAATAAAATCCCTAATATCTGTTTTGGGTGGCAAGTTGGCTTTGGCTATACTCCATAGGGTATCACCAGGTTCAATATAAACATTGATATATGATGGATCCATTTTATTATGGGGCTTATCAAAAGCAAACATAATTACAGGACATAGGATGATTAAGATAATGGCTATGGAGATACCTAGGCGGACTCTATTGATCACTCTAATTCTTTTTCTTTGAATCCTATGTAGTTGCTTCATATTATCCTCCTTGAACATGTGTTCGATTACAAGATCATTATATACGAACATGTGTTCTATGTCAAGGAGTTATTAGTAAAATATCTAATGATTTTCCAACCAACCTATTATACTGATTTATACTGATCGAATATAATATTATATAGAAGCGTTTCATGTCATCATATCTAATATTAGCTATAAAAGCCCATAATCATAATATTGTAGGAAATAATATCAAGAAGGCGAACATCTGTTTGAAATGATTTGATACCTGTGTTATAATAACAGTAACCTATAAAGTGAGGTGCTAGTAAATGCCTAATCGCATAAGTGACAGTCAAGAGATGGTCTTGAATTTTATAAAACAGATGGTCACGGAAAAGGGCTATCCTCCCTCTGTCCGAGAAATATGTCAAGGGGTGGGGATTAAATCCACTTCTACTGTACATGGCCACTTAGAAAAGTTAGAAAAGGCAGGTCTAATACGAAAAGATCCTACTAAGCCCCGTGCAATAGAAATCCTCGATGAAACCACCCATCTTTCAAAAAAGGAATTGGTTAATGTCCCCATTGTAGGTAAAGTTACAGCAGGTCAACCTATTCTGGCAGTGGAAAATATTGAAGACACCTTTCCCCTACCAGCTGAATACTTACACAATAGTGATGCTTTTATGCTGACTGTAGTAGGTGAAAGTATGATTGAAGCCGGAATTATGGACGGTGATTATGTGATCGTTAGACAACAAAACTATGCTGAAAACGGGGATACTGTAGTTGCATTGATAGATGATGAGGCTACGATAAAAACCTTCTACAAGGAGAATGATCATATTAGGTTACAACCCGAGAATTGTACCATGGAGCCAATAATCGTGCGTGATGTGATTATTTTAGGTAAGGTAATCGGTGTAATTCGTTTATATCAGTAATCTTACAATTGGATCTGTATCGTTATACACCTGTATATTGCTAATGCTAGTTATCAGGCTCAAATACAAAGCCCCTCCGGAAAATCAACTTACTACCCTGGAGGGGCTTTGATTAAAGGCTTCATTTTATACGGATATATATCCCTTTTCATTGAGCTGGGATATAACGGATGCCAGTGCAAATTTGACATGAGCATAAGTAAGGCCACCTTGAAGATAAGCAGTATAAGGCGGTGTGATGGGTGCATCAGCACTTAATTCAATGGAAGCACCTTGAATAAAGGTCCCCGCCGCCATAATAACCTTATGCATGTATCCAGGCATCTCCCATGGGACAGGGGTTACATGACCATCAACTGGTGAGGCTTGTTGAATAGCTTGACAAAAAGCTATCAGTTCCTTGTCCGAGGCAAACCTAATACATTGGATTATATCTCCCCTTTTGTCATTCCATTGGGGTAATACCTCATAGCCCAGGCTTTTAAATAGATATGAGACTAAAATAGCGCCTTTCAATGCCTGTCCTACCACATGGGGAGCCATAAAGAGACCTTGATAGAATGGAAGATAGGACGCAGCGTAAGAGCCTACCTCACGCCCTATAGCCGGTGAGGTTAGACGATAAGATAGTAGCTCAATTGCCTTTTTTGTACCCACTGCGTAGGCCCCTGTAGGAGCCAATCCTCCCCCCGGATTTTTAATTAATGAGCCTACGGTTAAATCTGCACCAACATAGCTTGGTTCAATTTTTTGTGTAAATTCTCCGTAACAATTATCCACTATAATAAAAATACCCGGATGTTTTTCTTTTATCTTTCTTATGGGGTCTTGCATATCGTAAACAGATATAGAAGGTCGCCATTCATATCCCCTGGACCTTTGTATTAAAATAGCCTTTATATTTTTGGAACTGTCCAGTATATTGAGTACCTTTTCAATATCTATTTTCCCCATAGCACTGAGTTCTACCTGCTTATATGAAATACCCCAATCCACGAGGGAACCTTGGGGTGGATTATCTTGGTTAAATCCAATAGTTTCTTCTAGGGTGTCATAAGGTTTTCCGGTTATGGACATTAAAACATCTCCTGGCCGTAAAACAGCATATAGGGCATCACTTATTACATGGGTACCTGAACCCCATTGAGGTCTTACCAATGCGTCCTGGCTGCCAAACACTAATGCAAATAATTCTTCCAAGCGTGTACGTCCTTCATCGCCATAACCATAACCCGTTGTAGGCATAAAGTGAGTCTCACTTATCTTGCATTCCTGCATACATTTTATCACTTTGTACTGGTTATATTCTGATAGTTCATCTATACTCTTAAATTCAGCTGTTATAGCTTTTTCTGCCTCTTTTATGATATTTATTACCTTTTTATTAAACCCAAATTCATCTTGTAATTCTTTGCAATGTATATTATTAGTTCCCACCGTACTCTCCCTTACTATACTTAAGATAATAACCAAAAGGAACCCTACGGTCCCTTCTATAGTGTCTTATTTTACTTATATATAAGAGTATTATTGATTCTCTTCATTGTTGTCGCTGCTTAATGGTACAGGCCTGGAGGGTGTTATTGTCGATATAGCCTGTTTGTATAGCATCATTTGTTTTCCTTCGCTTTCCACTATTATAACATAGTTATCAAATCCCTTAATAAATCCCCGAATTTGAAAACCATTGACAAGATGTATAGTTACGGGTATATGATCCCTACGTACTTGATTTAAAAATATATCTTGAAAAACAATTACTCCCTTATTTGTCATTCTTGGTACCACCCTTCTTATTCATATTATTAGCATACGATTCTATTATATACCAATTACCATCGTATTAAAAGTAATTTTTTATATACCCTTTCTTACACGATCTTTTTCAATTAAATTAATAATATGTTCTACTAGCACGTTCTTATCTGAAAAGTCACTCACATCCACCCAATTTACATGGGGTAATCGTCTGAACCAGGTAAATTGTCGCTTAGCGAATCTCCGGGTATCACGTTTCAAAATATAGATGGACTCTATTAGGGTACGTCTTCCTACTAAATATTGTATTATTTCCTTGTAGCCCAGTCCCTGCATAGAATTAAGATGCATTCCATATCCTCTTTCTACAAGCCACCTTACCTCGTCCAACAAGCCATTTGATATCATTTCGTCAACGCGCCTGTCAATTCGCTCATATAGTGTTTTACGTTCCATGGTTAGGCCTATTAGGGTAACGGTATAATCACTAGTATTGCCATAAATAGTATTACTCTGATTGGATATAGGTTTACCTGTAATATGGTGGACTTCTAAAGCTCTTATTATTCGGCGGGTATCATTGGGGTGTAGCCGTTTAGCAGATTCAGGATCTACTAAAAACAGTTCGTTATGTAGCCAATCCTTACCCCTTTCATCCACTAATGCCGTTAGGTGTTTACGATATTCGGTACTTCCTTTTGCCTCACTAAAGTTCATTGAATAGATTAGAGAGTTGATATATAACCCTGTACCGCCAACAATCAAAGGAAGTTTTCCCCTGCTATGAACTTCTTTGATCCTTTTATCGGCTAGCTCTTTGTACAAGGAAACATTAAAAT
Organism: Firmicutes bacterium UBA3941; assembly: GCA_002385665.1. Classification (GTDB taxonomy): domain Bacteria; phylum Bacillota; class Clostridia; order Caldicoprobacterales; family UBA3941; genus UBA3941. The sequence continues at coordinate 14,757 of DGDX01000098.1, read as the reverse complement.
CTTCATCGGGATAAACAACATCCAACAGGTAGTGTGGTACACCCTGTCTTTCCTTCTCAGTGGGCTTGGCCGTACCAATGTTCATGTATTTGTAAACCTGCATTGAATCTGCAGAAATAATCTCCGCGTCAAGTCTTTTTGCAATCTCTATAGATAACCCTGTTTTACCTACAGCTGTGGGGCCTAAAATTATAACTATTGGTATTTTGTCCATAAAATCCCCCCATTCTGATGATATATCTATTGTATCCGTTTAAACATTCTCTCTAATTCCATCTTGGTTAATGAGATCATAATCGGCCTCCCATGGGGACAGGTCATGGGTATTCTCTTATCCATTAAATCCCTTAGTAGAGCTACTATTTCCATATCGGACAGTTTATCCCCTGCTTTTATAGCCTTTTTGCATGACATTCGAATAATATCATCTGTTCTAAGCTTATAGTTAGATCCTTGACCAAGTTCTTTTGCACCATAGAGCAATTCCTCAAAAAATTCTCTGGGATTACTAGTTCCTAAAATAACTGGCACACCGCGGATGGCAAAGGATCTGCTTCCAAAGCTCTCAATATCAAAACCCAGGCTAAGGAAAACATCCATGGATTCGTTAATTATTATATGTTCTGCATGGGTTACTTCGATAACTACTGGAGGAAGTAACTGTTGCGTAATAATGGCCTGATTTTCTAACATCCTCTTATACCTTTCATAAACTAAACGTTCATGGGCTGCATGTTGATCAATTAAGAAACACTGCTGATTTCCTTCCACAAGTATATAGGTTGCAAAAATTGTGCCGATGACCTTCAAGGGTAAAGGTTCATTTCTTATTACATTATCATCACCTGAATTCCTATCCGTATCATAATCGTAGTCTTTTGTTCTTAATATTTCGATGGGACGGGTATTTGTAGTGTATTCAGTTTTGTCATCTTTATCCCTATCCATAGGTATCGATGGAAATACCCCTAACTGTTGACTGTTATCTTCATCCACGTCATTTATATCAAAGGATATGAATGAGTCTTCTTTTATTGTGGGTATATAAGGATTCTCCTCAAGTATAGCACTGATATGGTATTGAATTATTTGGCTTATCTCATCCTCATCTCTAAATCGTATTTCAGTCTTTGTTGGGTGGACATTCACGTCTATTCTGTTGGGCTCAATATCTATGTGAAGAACAATCCATGGAAACTGGTTTATGGTCAAATAGGGTTTATAAGCGGTTTCTATTGCCTCTTCCAATAGCTTGCTTTTAACATAGCGCCTATTGACAAAAAAAGATTGATGACTACGATTTTTTCTGGCCAGGGATGGTTTCCCCAACAAGCCCCATAGTTTAACGCCAACACTAGTATCAATCGGTTCTAAAGGGAGTATTTGTTCAATTACATCCTTGCCATAGACACTTAGAGCGGCATGCTTCAGATCTTTATCACCTGGTGAGTAATAGACCATTTTTCCATTATTGATATATTTGAAGGAAATATCCGGTTGCGCCAAGATGAACCTTCCCACTAAATCACTTATATATGCTGTTTCCGTTCTGGGGGACTTAAGAAACTTTAATCTGGCAGGAGTATTATAAAATATATTTTTGGCGATTATTGTTGTACCTTCCGGACATCCTATTTCCCTATCTTCTACAATATGGCCACCATGATTTATTATCTGAATACCAGACATACTATCTCGTTCTCGTGTTATCATTTCCATGTGGGTTACAGCCGCAATACTTGCAAGGGCCTCACCCCTAAAGCCCAAAGTGACAATATTACTTAAATCTTTAGATGATTCAATCTTACTGGTTGCATGTCTGTTGAAAGATATTCTGGCATCGGCTGGACTCATACCTTTACCATTGTCGGTAACTCTAATAAAGGATGTACCACCATCACGAATTTCTATAGTGATAGCAGAGGCTCCGGCATCTATAGAGTTCTCAACCAGCTCTTTTATTATAGAGGCTGGTCTTTCAACAACCTCCCCTGCCGCTATTTGGTTTATGGTCATATTATCCAAGATAAGAATCCTATCCATGTTATATACCCTCGTCTCTTCTAGTTTTTTCCACTAATCTGTATAATATATTCATTGCCTCTAACGGAGTTATGTTAAGGATATCAATCCCTTTTATCTCTTCCTCTATTTCGGAGGGTTTTTTGTCAAAAAAGGATAGCTGGGCACTGTCTTCTCTTAAAAATTCCTTGTTTTCAGTTTTATTAACATCTAACTTTTCTAATCTAGTCAATATTTTTGATGCTCTATTAATAACAGGTAATGGAAGCCCGGCCAGCCTGGCTACTTGAATGCCCAGGCTTTTTTCAGCCCCACCCCGTACAACCTTTCTTAAGAAAATTATATCATTTCCTTGTTCCTTTACAGTAATACAGAAATTTTTTACACCTCTTAGTTTTCCTTCTAATTCTGTAAGCTCATGATAGTGGGTGGCAAAAAGGGTCTTAGATCCCAAACTCTTATTGTTACATATATATTCCACTATAGCCCAGGCGATGCTGAGACCATCATAAGTACTGGTACCCCTACCAATCTCATCAAGTATCAACAAGCTTTTTGGGGTGGCATTATGAAGTATATTGGCCATCTCATTCATCTCTACCATAAAGGTACTCTGACCCGCAGAAAGGTCATCGGAAGCACCTACCCTTGTAAAAATCCTGTCCACCACTCCAATCCGGGCCTTGCTTGCAGGCACAAAGCTTCCGATTTGCGCCATTAACACTATTATCGCCACTTGTCTCATATATGTGCTCTTACCGGCCATATTAGGTCCAGTTATGATCGCGATTTGATTTTCGGAGCCGTCGAGATAGGTGTGATTTGGTACAAATAGGGCATTGGACAAAGTTTTTTCTACTACCGGATGTCTTCCATCCTGAATATCAATTATATCTTCGTCATCAATATCGGGTCTAACATATCCATTTTCAAGAGCCACTCGGGCTAAGGACCATAGGGCATCTAAAAATGATATAATCCGGGCGGTCCTTTGGACTCTTTCTACCTGGCTTGCGATTCTTTCTCGAATATCTACAAAGAGCTTGTATTCTAGTGTGATACTCTTCTCCTCTGCCCCTAAGATGGAGTCCTCTACCTCCTTTAGTTCAGGAGTTATATATCTTTCAGAATTAGCCAAGGTTTGCTTCCTAATATAATTGTCAGGGACCAAGCCAAAATTGGATTTGGTAACCTCCAGATAATATCCGAAAACTTTGTTAAAACCAACTCTAAGATTATTTATCCCTGTACGTTCTTTTTCTTTCTTCTCAAGATCAGCTAACCAATCCTTACCTTTAGTCATAGCCTCACGGTACTTGTCAAGCTCTACATTATATCCATCCTTAATAATGGATCCATCCCTTATAGTTATCGGTGGATTCTCGTCTATGGCATTTTCTATAAGAACAAAAATATCCTGTAGCAAATCAAAGTCCTTATGGAAAACCTTGAATATATCAGACTGAAAGCCCTCTATAATTTCTTCTACAGTTGGGAGTACAGCAATTGATTGTTTTAGAGAAATGAGATCTCTGGCGTTAGCACTACCATAGGATATCCTACCCATAAGTCTCTCGAGGTCGTAGATCATCCTAAGGTGTTGTCTGAGGTCTTCCATTGCTATAGGGTTTTCACACAGTTCTTCTACGGCGTCCAACCTTTGGTTTATTAGGTGGGAATCGATAAGGGGTTGTTGGATCCATTGTCTTATCAGTCTTCCACCCATGGCGGTATTTGTCTTGTCCAATAGCCAAAGCAGAGAACCTTTTCTAGCCTTGGACCTTATCGTCTCCGTAAGTTCCAGATTAGCGCGGGTGACCGCATCTAGAACCATAAACGATTCTGTATGATAAGGCCTTAAGGAGGTGATTTGATTTAAAGCGTTCTTTTGAGTTTGGCTTAGATACTCAAGCAATGCGCCTGCGGCTCTAATTCCGGCTGACATATGTTCACACCCAAATCCATTCAAGGAGTGGACATTAAAGTGTGTGATAAGTTTTTGGTAGGCCATGGTATATTCGAATGTCCATTGATCCAGTGGTGTTATAAGGCAGGGATGCCGGGCTTGAATCGTTTCCAAAGGGAGCATACCTGGGTCCAGACCATCTTGAATAACAATTTCTTTGGGAACTATCCCCGATATTAAATCTAGTACCTTATCTAAGTCCTTCTTACCGGAAATCTCTGTTAGATAATATTCGCCTGTAGAAATATCCGCCCAGGATAGTCCAAAATTATACTTATCCCTGTATATTGAAAGGATATAATTATTGTTTTTTTCATCCAGCATAGATGCTTCTAGTAGGGTACCAGGTGTTATTATTCGCACCACATCACGTTCTACGATACCTTTGGCTTCAGCTGGGTCCTGTATTTGCTCGCAAATGGCTACCTTGTATCCCTTTTCAATAAGTTTAGCTATATAACCTTCTGCAGCGTGATAAGGTACCCCGCACATAGGAGCCCTCTCCGGTAACCCACAATCCCTTGCAGTTAGGGTGATGTCCAATTCCCTTGATGCTATCTTTGCATCCTCGAAAAACATTTCATAGAAATCGCCTAATCTAAAAAAAAGAAGAGCATCCTTGTATTGCTCTTTGATTTTCATATACTGTTGCATCATTGGGGTTAGTTTTGACATAAAAAACCTCCCATAAATGAACTGTCATACCCTATTATACCATTATTCCCTCCAGGGTCCAAGTCTTGGGCTGGGTGATTTTTACTTTAACTATTTTGCCTGTTACATCTTCTGAGGCAGTAAAATTCACCAGTTTATTCCCTCGTGTCCTGCCGGTGTACATATCTTCCTTATTTTTACTTAATCCTTCCACTAACACCTCATATGTTTTGCCATACATGGCTTCATTGATTTCCTTGCTTATTCTGTCTTGAACGCTCATCAATATCTGGAGCCGTTCTTTTTTTATGTTATCATCTATTTGCTCCGACATTTTTGATGCAGGAGTACCGCTTCTGGGAGAATAAATAAAGGTAAATGCAGAATCATACCTCACTCTTTCCACCATATCCAGGGTGTCAGCAAAATCCTCCTCCGTTTCGCCCGGGAAACCGACAATTATATCCGTTGTTATCGCGATATCAGGAATTTGTTCACGAACCCGATCTATTAGCTCTAGATATTTCTCCCTGTTATAGCGACGGTTCATAGCCTTGAGAATTCTGTTGCTACCTGACTGGATGGGTAGGTGTAAGTGTTCGCATACTTTACTTGATTCCGCCATAGCGCGAATAAGCTCCTCAGATAAGTCTTTCGGATGAGATGTCATAAATCTAATCCGCTCAATACCATGGATTTTATCCAAATCCATTAAAAGATTGGGAAAGTAGTATGGATTGTCCAAATCCTTACCATAGGAATTTACATTTTGGCCCAGCAGGGTAACTTCTTTATAACCTTCCTGACCTAGTCGTCTGACCTCATCTATTATGTCTGAAGGCTGCCTACTTCTTTCTCTTCCCCGTACATAAGGTACAATACAATAACTACAAAAGTTGTTACAACCATACATTATAGTGGTCCATGCTGAAACACCAATATTCCTTTTTATGGGCACATCCTCTACTATTCGTCCTTCTTCGTCCAGTATTTCAATAATTGTTTCCTTGGAATTTATGGCATCAAACAGCAGCTTGGGAAAGCGGTGCAAATTATGGGTACCGAAAACTAAATCCACAAAAGGAAACTTTCGGGCTATATACGAGGCTGCATCACTCTGCTGCATCATACATCCGCATATCCCAATTATTAGATTGGGATTCCGCTGTTTGTTAGGATACAATGCACCGACATTGCCATAAACCTTATTTTCAGCGTTTTCTCTAACACAACAGGTGTTAAAGAGGATAAGATCTGCATCCTCTAGCTCAGAAGTTTCGGTATATCCCATAGCACTAAGCATACCGGCCAATTTCTCGGAATCATGGACATTCATCTGGCATCCGTAGGTGATGATATGATATTTAAATCCTTTGTTCTTGATCATTTTATTTATATCAACAACATATTGTATTTGTTGGTCAATTTCTTCGTTTGAAATTTTAACAGTTTTTCTATTGTTCAAGATCTATTTCCCCCTCTGTATTCATATTTTTAGTGTATTTGACAAACAATATTATAGTAGCAAGCTTATAATTTGTCCAATAATATATAGGGACAATATTGAATTATCCCATATAATGAAAGCTGGATTGATTTATGATAACATCAACAATAATGGTATATATAAAGTCTGTATTGACTTATTCCACAGTATTGGTTTTTGTAATTTCAAGTATAGGCCTGTTTTTATTTTATTCCGCTTCAACGGTAAGAAAGGTATATCCAAAAGAAGCGACTATAGCCAAGTACGGGGCATTGGTTTATATGATTATAAGTATTGGAATCACTTTAGTAAGAATATTTATATAAATAGTGCTCTATGGTTCTATAAGCCCCACTCTTCTAATTTTTACTTGTATATCAAGGTCTAGGTCCATTGTTTTAAAAAGCTCGTCCCATTCCTTTCCATGATTATTCCAAAATTTCGGGTAATATCCTTCTATCTTTTCATCTATTTCAAAACAATCTACTCCAAAGGTATTCCTGCCTTTTTTGAAGGCGGTCTCTATTGTATCCCTAATGTCGTCCTCCATAGCTTTACCCCAATATTCAAGTGTTGCCTTTGTATCCGTTAGTGGATCTGGGTTTGTTACCTCATTTATATCCCCTTCTACCAGTACCTTTGTTTTTATTTTTATGTTTCTGTCCGTAATTTTAGGAATGGTGTGAGCGCTTATGTTGTAAGCATTTAGGGTTAGCCTACCCCCCATTTCATCAGGCAGATCGGCGGTTAGTAGGCCTCGATGAATCTCTCCCAGTATAAATCGTTGCCCTGTCACCTCACGATCGTTAAACCAACCAACCAATTTATAATCCTTAAAGATTCCAGCACCCAATACTTCTACATTATCCTTACCTGCCTTTACTCCAACCAGAGCTATATCAGATTTCCTAATAAAATTGCGGTGGAGATATCCTATATCAGTGAATGGAAAAATGCCAGAATTATTAGTTGAGTTTTGGGTGATTATCTGATCAATTACCATGGCTGAGGAGGGTGCCATCTGTGGTTCGGAATCAAGAATTTCTTTTGCCTGACCTTTAGCAACGCAAACCGATGTTATCCTGCGTAAATTGGGCTCTCTAAAAAGATAGTCCAAGCTGTCTTTTATTCCTTTTCGGGCATATTCTTCACCAAAAACAACGAGCTTGCAATGGGAAAGATTTGGAGTATTTCCGAAACGTCTCAATAGAGTATTGGTTGCCTCGGACAAGCTATCGGATTCTATACTTATTTGTTGGGTGGATTTTTCCTTTTCCCCTTCCCCTTTAAAAGCTTCCAACAGGGCAACCTGGTAGGTTATAACCAGGTTATCGTCTTTTCCTGAATCTATTCCTAAACCAAGGATAAATGCGTTCTTTTCTATTTCTACCCGATCCCAACAGCCTGCGGTAAATATAATATATAATGACATTAAAGAAATTAGGATCCATTTCTTAACCATTCTCATGCTCCTTTTTCCCGGATATCAGAACTAATATCAAAAGTACAGCCGCAAGTATCGATATGCTTAGGCCTAAGTATCCTATATATGTGTTAACCATCTTTATCTCCGGTAGATCTTGTGGGAGGATTGCCAACATATATACAATTGGAGCCAAAAAATAGACAAAAGGTTGATAGTTCCTTAAAGTAACTAAGCGAACTAATGACAAGGAAGCCATATAGAAATAATTAGCAACGGAAGTAAATGCGGCGAGAATCCAAAGCAGTACAAAAAAGATATCGAACCTTTCAGCAAATGCACCGGGGAAATTGATTTTTCTTGCTAATGTAATAGTGGGATAATTCATCTGTTGGGTTGGCTTCAGCCCGAAAGCACCGATAGCCATAATTACCAATAGAGTATAGATGACAGTAGGTATACCTATTCCGATGAGGGTGTTGGGAATGTTTGCCTTCTTCCTGGCAATAAATGGGGTTACCATTAATATAATTTCATATCCCAAGAAAGCAGAAGATAGGTTTGGTATGGACTTGATAGACTGCCATAATGACGGGAGTAGCACAGGCCTTAAACGGACAAAGCTAAAATTGCTTGAGCTTAAACCAATTAATAAGAGAATCGAGAGTATTATTATTGGCAGGAACAATTCGGATAATTTTGCTATACCATTAATGCCGTTAAGGCAGAGATAGACAGCGGTTAACAGCATTGAGATCATAATGACTTCCAGTGGAGTGTGCAATAATACCAGGCCCTTTAACGCGTCTGAAAAGACTCTAAGTATTAATGCTGTAGTCGACAAGAAATATATTATAAGGATTAACCCCAGTAGCTTGCCAAGTGACTTCCCCAATAGGGTAACAAGGTATTCTACTATGGTTTTTTTTGGAAAAAGGTTTCCCAAAATATTCATGATTACAGCAAAAATAGTAGCTAATATGCCTGCCATAAGTGTGGATAATAGTGCTCCCTCATGAGCGGATTCAATCGCTATATTAGGCAATGATATAGCAATTACCCCCATTATAGTAGAGGATATTAGGGCAATATATTGGATTCCACCTAACCTATCATGTTTATTTAGCATTTTTATTCTCCTTATAGGGATCTTGATCCATCCTATCTATATCCACAGGGTTAACACTAGCTGGCCTATTCCAAAGAAGATGTCGAGGAAGCCTTAATATCCAATCTTTTGTATCTTGGAGAACCAATGGCGCCTGCGGCGTCATATAATCAAAGCCAAAGCTCTTCAGGCTTACAAGATGGATATTTAATAAAATGAAGCCCAATACTACACCATAAAGACCTAATACCGCAGCCAGTATCATCAAGGGGAAGCGAATCAGTCTTAGTGCAATTCCCGCGCTATAGGTTGGTATCACAAAGGAGGCAATAGCGGTTATGGCTACTAGTAGTACCATAGACGGGCTTGTTATTCCTGCCCTAACCGCAGCATCCCCTATTACTATACCACCGACTATGCCGATAGTCTGGCCTATGGCTTTAGGCAACCTGGCACCGGATTCACGTAGAAGCTCAATGGTGATTTCCATTAGAAATGCCTCTACAAAGGCTGGAAAGGGTATATTGACTCTATTAGCAGCTATAGCCAGTGCCAGAGGGGTCGGTAAAAAGCTCGGATGATAGGTTATGACTGCAATATATATCGAGGGTACGAAGGCTGCTAATAAGGACGCACTCCAGCGAAGAAATCTTAGAAACGAACCTATAATCCACCTATCATAGTAATCTTCAGGGGCTTGAAAGAATTGATATAATCCAGCAGGAACAATTATGGAAAATGGGCTGTTGTCTACCAGTATAGCCACCCTGCCATCAAAAACATTTGATATTGTGGTATCCGGCCTTTCTGTAAGCTGAACTTGTGGAAACGGAGAAAGATAGCTATCCTGTATCCATTGCTCAATCTGACCTGTTTCCATAATCTCATCGACATCGATTTGATTAAGCCGCTTCTCTACCTCTTCAACAAGCTTAGGATTAGTTATACCTTTAATATAGACATAGGCTACATCGGTTTTACTCCTGCGTCCTAGTTTAATGGTTTTTATGACCATATTGGGATCTTTACATTTTCTCCTCAATAATGCAGTATTAACCCGGAGGGTTTCCGTAAATGCATCTTTGGGACCTCGAACAGATCCCTCAGTATCAGGTGTGGATACGCCTCTTGCCGGCCATCCCCGTGCATTCACAATTAGAATCTTTTTTGATCCTTCCACTATCAAGGCTACTTCGCCAGACATTACCATAAGCATACTTTTATCTAAAGTTTCAGCTTCTGCGATTTCTCCGACTGACACGGCATGCTCCTTTATGAAATCATATGCATTTTCAGCCTGTATTGATTGACCTCTTGCCCTTTCAAGCATGGTTATTTCATACATTAGGTTTTTGAGTATATTTTCATTGATAACTTCCGAATTTACCAAACCATCAATAAAAACCAGAGCACAGGGTATACCCTGGGAACCTAGTTTGAATTCCCTAAATACCGCATCCGAACTATCCTCTAGAAAGGCCTTAAATTTCGCCAAGTTCTCATCGATACTTTTTGAAAGGGTAATATCCACCTTTTCTTCGGATTTTAACTGTGGTGGGTTATTCTCTTCCAATACCTCTAGCTTCTTGGGATTTTTATTTTTTTTGATAATTTTCATGTATCCTCCAATACTATAGCTCTATCAAAAATCCTATCATTAGGTTACACAAATTCTAATCATTTATTCAAATCAGGAAAAAGGAAAGACAGCAGGGTTTTCAATTGCACCTGCTGTCTTATATTAAATTATATTATTACGTAAGTATCGGATTAACGGAATTTGTTGAAAACTAGACCGGTTATGAGTTTTGGATAGAAATAGGTGGATTTTTGTGGCATCTTCTCATTAGCCAATGAAACTTCCTGTATCTGTCTTATGGTGGTGGCAGACATAAAAAAGGTCATTTGTTGATTTCCTTGATCAATTTCTTCTACCCCCTCTAGAATACTATGGGTATATTTCAAATTCTCCTGATTTGCTAACTCCTTTTCTCCAATACCTAAGATCCTATCAAGGATCAGGGTATGTAGAATCGATACATCAAGATCCAAGTATGAGCTGTGGCGATTTGGATGCAAGGCTTTCATAACATCCAAGGACTTCAGGGATAGACTGTATAAGGGGCTATCCTTACCTATATATAATACAAATGTATGTAGGCCTTTGTCATCAAGTATATTCTGAATAGTATATGAAATATCCTTAGCATTATAAGCTCCTACATCATGCTCATCGATATAGAAATGCTCCATCAAGTTATCTATTAAGGAATCCAAACTAAAATTACGTATACCACTAACCATTCTGTGAGTTGGGAGAATAACCAGGCCTGGGTCTTCCATCTCCACCATGGTCATCATAACATAGTTATAAAGCTCATCCCCAGTGTGGTC
>DGDX01000098.1:0-3576 GCA_002385665.1 Firmicutes bacterium UBA3941 | reverse complement strand
CCTTTTAAGGCTGCACTAACATCCCTTATAAACTGGGGGTCATCAACAGCCCATAACTTTTCGTTAGTTTTGATTAATCCACCGTCAGCAAGAATATCGGGCGTATGTTTTGAACAATAATCATTGATTATGGCTGGGATCCCGCCCTGAGGATCATCATATAAGCCGAATACCTGACTAAAATTGGCGTTGCATGCACGCATTAGGTTCAAACGATCAGCTTTTGGCTTGGACAAGGTGTTCTCATGGGGAAGTATTATCCCTTTATCGAATTCCTCCAACCTTATCAACCCAATTAGTCCTGTTCTGGTTAGAGCTTTTCCATCCTCTAACTTAAATTCCTGTTGATAGATATATAGACAATCCTTTTCCTCAGGAATCAAAACACCTTGCTCTAGCCAATTATTCAGAGTCTCTCCAGCCCTTGTATATTTATTGCAATGGTCGTTATCCCCTGTTAACTCTTTGGGGAGCTCCAGCCTAATGGAATTATAGGGATTTAAGTTATAATACTCTTCCTGCTCTTGACTGGAAATAATATCATAAGGCGGAGTAATCACATTGGAGATATCACCCACTATATCCACATTGTATCGTAGAGCCTTAAATGGTAGGATTTCTGCCATTATATATGACGCCCCTTTCTACACATATTATGCAACATTATCTTTACCTACACAATCTTATATTAATTAAGGGGAGCCGTCAATATCTCCGGAATCTTTGGATTATCATTATGCTTCTTTCAAATGATTTAAATAATCAATAAGATCCGAGGCCTCCCTCTTAGTAAGGGCTTTGCTGTCCGTCTTTTGATATCTGGAGAAAATTATATCTTTCATTTCCTCTTCCCTTAGATTTAGAGAATTATAGATGGCAAATATTGCTCTACGTTGAGGGTCGGTAATGGCTTCATCTTGGATAGATGATTCACTGAAACTCTCATCTGATCGATCTACTGGGCTATCGGCGATCCTATCACCTTCTTCCAGATCGGGTGCAAATTGGGTACCGTAACCCAAGGCTGCAAGTGCGCGTCCATATGCCTTGGTATAGGCTTTTTCTATATAGTCGTGAAAATCTTCTCCCGTTTCGGATCCTACCCCAACCTCAACATTACCTTTGGCATCCGTCACTTGGACTTCAAAATATGCGAAGCGATTATTGATATCGATGATCTTATCCAAAACAGTCGTTTGAGTGTTTTCGCTATTATTCTCACGAAACCAAACCATTCGCCATTTCACTTCTAAATAATCTACATAACGAGTCTCCCACGAATTGGTTTTAGGGTTTCTCCTACGCAATGGAAGCTTCGTTAGATGTTCTTCTGGATTAAATTGTTGTAGTGTCATCATCAAGCTCCTTATACCATGTATTCGGCTATAAACCGTATACATAGTATGTGAAAAACCCGTGAAAATTCCCTGTAGATATTTTGGTAATTAACCCCCACTTTTTACAAATACGCCAAACTTTTGATCCACTCTTCCAATATGATCAATAAGCCAATCGACCAGTTTTCGATTTAGCAGGATGGTAAATTGGTAGCTGAATCCTTCATTCTCGAATCGTTCTTGTAATTTTTTAACCTCTTGGGTAAAGTTCTTATGGAGTTTAGCGTGTTCATCTCTATCGGGATAATTATACAACCTATGCTGTTCCTCCTCATATCGGAAATGTTCCTTTACATATTGAGAGAGAAAATTTAATACACTGGCAACTTCCTGTCTGCTATCTCCCCTTTTACAAGCTTCCAGCAAGTGGGATACCTGCTCTACCAGTGCCCTGTGTTGGTTATCAATTTCTCCAACTTCAATATTCCAACTATCCTGCCATTTGATTGACATCTATTTACCTCCTTTGCCCGTTGCAACAGGTTTTATGATATGACCATATTTTTGGTTCTGGAACGTTTACAGAAAAGAATACATATTGTATTTTTTTGACGGTACATCTAATTCATAATCTATAAATAACCAAAATCAACATATAATAAACATATGCCGACATACTTAGAAAGTATAACCATTCGACAGGTGACTATCCTATTGATATCACCGTTGTGTCTGTAGAACTAGTTATTGTTTAGTCCCTAATCCACTATCTTATTCGGTTTATTATATTCTTATATAGTTGAATGCCTTGGAGTAAAATCTTTTCGTCAAAATTAAATAGGCTACTGTGTAGAGGATGAACAAGACCTTTTTTATCATTGCCGCTTCCTAAGAATAGGAATACACCTGGTACTATTTTTTGGTAGTTGGAAAAATCCTCTGCTATCATTAATGGGTTTACCTCTATGTATTGTTCTGGATTTAATATTTCTATAACCTTCTTGGTCCATACCACGTCGTTTATAACTGGTGGATAATAGACACCTTCATGGAATTTGGTTTCGACACCATGGGATTTTTTTAGACCATCTAATAAATCGAGTATCTTTTGTCGTATTCTATGGTAGATTTTGTCACTGAAAGTCCTAATAGTGCATTCCATCATTACACTCTCTGCAAGGATATTCCTAGTATCTCCACCATAAATCCTACCTATGGTAATTATGGCATTTTCGGTTGGATCTATTCCTCGTGAAATAATGGACTGGAGGGCAGTTATGAATTGGGATGCTACTACTATGGTATCTATCCCATTATGGGGCATAGCTCCATGGGCACTTTTCCCTACGATTTCTATATTTACCTCGCTGGTTTGAGCCATTAGTGGACCGACCTTTGTTCCAATCATACCCTCTGGTAAATCCGGTAGAATGTGAAGCCCGAAAATTGCATCAACCTTGGGATCTTCCAACAAGCCTTCCTTTATCATAGGTAGGGCCCCACCTTCATTTTCCTCATCAGGTTGGAATATCAATACAATGTTGTCCTCCAGAGTATCTTTGTTCTGGGATAGCCATTTAGCCAGTCCTAATAAGATGGCCATATGCCCGTCATGCCCACAGGCGTGCATAACACCTTTTCTTCGGGACGCAAAATCTAATCCTGTTTTCTCCTCAATAGCCAGAGCATCCATATCAGCTCTAAAGGCCAATGTCCTTTTCCCAACTTTTCCCCTGATTACTACTTTAATACCCGTTTTAGACAAAATCTTAATCTCTTCGAAACCATACTCATTAAGTTTTTTTAGAATATAATCTTTTGTCCCATAAACATCAAAACCAATTTCAGGATATTGATGTAGCCATCGTCTATGGCTGATGACGCTTTCCTCTAATTTTTGAACATCACCATCCAAAATTAACATTATATCACCCACCCTGATTTAAGTTGTATTGATCCCTTTTAATAAAGGTTTGCCAACCTTCTTACAATGCTGAGCAATAATCATTTATAATAACAAATTAGGGTTCACAATAGGCTTCTAGCTAAAAATGATTATAAAAAAAAGATTTGAGATAGAATTCTCAAACCCTTGACACTGGTGCCGGAGACCGGAATCGAACCGGTACGGTTTTGTTAAAACCGCAGGATTTTAAGTCTTGTGCGTCTGCCTGTTCCGCCACTCCGGCAGATTGGAGGCGGCACCCAGATTCGGACTGGGGATAAAGGATTTGCAGTC
>DGDX01000015.1 GCA_002385665.1 Firmicutes bacterium UBA3941 | reverse complement strand
AGATGTGTATAAGAGACAGGCATTATACCACTGCTTATGATTTAGCCCTGATTTCGGCTTATGCCATGAAAAACTCCACCTTCCGTGAGATCGTGTCCACCAGATACCATAGGATTCCCTGGCAGGACCAGCCCTGGGACAGGGTACTTATGAACAAAAACGCCCTGCTCTGGGACTATAAGGGCGCAAACGGCATAAAGACCGGGTATACCAAGGCCGCCAGAAGATGCCTTGCCTCGGCAGCCCTGCGGGACGGAATGCAGCTGGTGGCCGTAGTACTAAACTGCCAGCCCTGGTTTGAGGACAGCGCAGCCATACTGGACTACGGTTTCAGGGAATACCGGATGACTCCCCTGTTTTCCCAGGGAGAAAGGGTAGGCAGCATACCTGTAAAAAACGGCTTTAAGAAAGAGGTGGAACTGATCGTCAAGGATGATATCTCCGTCCCCTTAACCGATGAGGAGCGTGAGCAGGTCTCCATAACCCTTAAGCATCCGGAATCTCTTAGAGCCCCTGTTACTGCAAACACCAGGGTTGGGACTATAAATATCTCCCTGGGAAACAACTTCACCTTATCAAAGGATATATACACGGCTTCCGATGTAAGGGAGAATTCCTTTACCTCCAACCTTCAAAGGATTATCAGACAATGGATGAGCAATACCTGGGACATCCTCTTCCCCAGCCCCTGAAATCCCACAGGATATGGGTCAATATGCTAAATAATGGCAGGAGGAACCGGCCGGCCCAAGGGACTGACTGTCCTTTTTTGTATAAAACAATTGTTGCTATATCAGGATATCCATTATAAAATATAAGATGGGAGGTAAAAGATTGGAGGCGTTAGACTTTGAAAAATCGTATGTTCTTACCCATAACCATAAAGGGGAAAAATATCCGGAACAGGGTAGTTATGCCCCCTATGGTCTATTTTGGTAGGGCAGGAAATGATGGGCTGGTAACCCAACAGCATATAGATCATTATATGGCCAGGGCCAAGGGCGGTACTGGATTAATAATAGTAGAAGCCGCATGTGTGCATCCGGAGGGCAGGTTGTCCAACGACCAGCTGGGAATATGGTCCGATGAACATATCCCGGGACTAAAAGCCATAGTTGATGCTTGCCATCAGTATGGAGCAGTGGTCATGATCCAGATCCACCATGCGGGGATAAAGAGTCCCACATCGGTGACCGACAGACCAGTAGCACCATCCCCGGTAGAAGGCAATACAGCTTGTGAATTGACTGTTGAAGAGATAGAGGAAATCAGACATTGTTTTGTTCAGGCCGCGCTCAGGGCCAGAAAGGCCGGCTTCGACGGAATAGAACTCCACGGGGCCCACGGATACTTACTTAGCCAGTTCTCATCAAGTCTGACCAATCGGAGAACCGATGAGTACGGCGGAGACCTTGTAAAACGCATGAAATTGGCCCTTGATATAATCCATGACATTCGCAGGGAATTGGGCCATAAAAACTTCATTATAGGCTATCGGATGGGGGGTAACGATCCAACCCTGGATGACGGTATCAAGATCGCCAAGCTGTTGGAGGAGGCAGGGGTGGATCTGATCCATGTCTCAGCAGGAATTACAGACCCTGATATTCCACTGCCTGAAACCCCGAAAAACTTTCCCTTCAATTGGATCGTCTATTGTGGAACAGTAATCAATAAGCACGTAAGCATACCCGTTATTGTTGTGAATAACATCAAAACCGGCGAGGAGGCTGCCCTTATCATAGAGAACAGGCTGGCCGATTTTGTAGCCATAGGCCGGGGCCATTTGACAGATCCTGAATGGACCAACAAGGCTATGGACAAACTCGAAGCCACACGCTGTCTGGATTGCAAGCCCCGTTGCCGTTGGTTTACCGTTGGGGATGCTTGTCCTGGAGATTAAACCGGAACCTCTTGTGGTCCGGTTTTTTTGAGCCTTCTTCTCTGAACCGGGCCTGGGTTTCCCGAATCAGCTCCAGAGCCGCTTCCTTGTCCCGCCATCCCTCGATGGTAACCTCCTTGTGTTCCAGATCCTTGTAGATGGCAAAGAAATGCTCTATTTCCCTAAGGAGATGGGGGGGTACGTCCTCAAGGCTCCGTATGTGATTCCACAGGGGATCGTTCTTGGGAACGCACAGGATCTTTTCATCATCACCCTTTTCGTCCCTCATCATAAACAGGCCTATGGGAAAGGTCTCGATGAGGCAGCCGGGGAAAGTTGATTCCCATACCAAAACCAGGGCATCCAAGGGATCCCCGTCCCGGGCCAGGGTATTAAGTATGAAGCCGTAGTCAGCGGGATAATGTACCGGAGAAAAGAGCATCCGATCAAAGCGTATGGCTCCCTTAACCGGATCGTATTCGTACTTATTCCTGCTTCCCTTAGGTATTTCTATCATGACATCAAAGGTTTCTATTTTCATGCTATCAATCCTTATATCTTATTAAATATTTGCTTTTATTATTGGCTAGACATATAATTAGTATGATATCAAATAAATCGCGATACCGCAATCAGGCTATATCCATGGGGATATCTTTTTATTTTACCCATGAAGCTTTTGTGTACTATATCACCACAAAATACTGTTTGACCGAAGTTTCAAAGACCTGAGTCATGACCTTGCTACATAAATCGGCGGGAAATGGGATTTTTTGAAACTTTTTCAATTATTCGCATGATGGTTATTCTATATTGATATCTGTCAGGAATATCCATCACCGATGAAATGCCCTTTTTGTAAATGGACATTTTCCATTTACCGTGTTAATTTCTACTAATAAAATGGTATTGTATATATAGCCAACCGTCTGGTATTATAGTACGGTAGTTTTTTAGTAATTTAAAAATTAGAGATTGGACCAGGGGGAACAACTGTATGACTGAGATTGGGTTTGACAATGAAAAATATCTGGACAAACAGGCGGCAGCCATATTGGAAAGGGTTAACCTTTTTAAGGATAAACTCTATCTGGAATTTGGGGGCAAGCTTTTCTACGATTACCATGCCTCAAGGGTGCTGCCGGGGTTTGATCCAAATATAAAGATAAAGCTTCTGCGCAAGCTGAAGGATAAGGCCGATATCATTCTTTGCGTTGCTGCCGGGGATATCGAACGCAAGAAGATCCGGGCCGATTTTGGTATAACCTATGATATGAACGTTTTAAAGCTGATAGACGATTTCAGGGAATGGAACCTGGATGTCGCAGGAGTGGTTATTACCCTCTTTGATAACCAGCCCTCGGCTGTTCATTTCAGGAATAAGCTGGAGCGGCAGGGAATCAGGACTTATACCCACGGCTTCACCAAGGGTTATCCTGCGGATATAGATACCATAGTCAGCGATGAGGGCTATGGCTCCAATCAATATATTGAGACTAAAAACAAGCTGGTTATCGTCACCGCACCGGGACCGGCCAGTGGCAAGCTGGCTACCTGTCTTTCCCAGCTTTATCATGATTACAAAATGGGTTTGGAGTCGGGATATGCCAAGTTCGAAACCTTCCCCATATGGAATCTCCCGCTCAAACATCCGGTAAATATCGCCTATGAGGCCGCTACGGCTGATATTCGGGACTTCAATATGATAGACCCCTTTCATTTGGAGTCATATGGGGAGATGGCCATTAACTATAACAGGGACGTTGAGATCTTTCCGGTGATTAAACGGATTTTGGACAAGATTACATCGGGAGCTTCCCTATACAAGTCGCCTACGGATATGGGGGTTAATAAGGCCAGCTATGGAATAATCCGGGACGATGTTGTCCGGGAAGCCTCCAAACAGGAAATAATCAGGCGATATTTTTGGTACAACGTTGAGTACATTAAAGGATCCATCGATCAGGAAACCTTGACCCGGGCTGAGCTGTTGATGAAGAATTTGGGGCTCAACCCGGAGGATAGGAAGGTAGTGCTCCCTGCCAGGGAAGTTGTATCCAAAAGGCGGTCCGATGCCATGGACGATACATACGAAAACCTAAGCGCCGCCGCTATAGAGCTGAAGGACGGAACCATAGTCACGGGTAAGAACTCCTGCCTTATGGACGCGGCATCCAGCCTGATCCTGAATGCCATCAAGACCGTGGCCGGGATACCGGATAACATCCACCTCCTGTCGCCCAACGTCATCGAGTCCATCCAGCGGCTAAAGGGGGATATACTTGGGGAAAAGACCAAGGCTCTGAACCTGGAAGAAACCCTCATTGCCCTTGGGATCAGTGCCACCACCAATCCCACAGCCCAGGTGGCCCTGGGCTGCCTGAAGGATCTGGCAGGTTGTGAGGTCCATTTTACCCATATTCAGTCGCCCACCGATGAAAATGCCCTTCGAAAGCTTAAGGTCAACATGACGGCTGACCCCAAGTTTCCGTCAAAGAACCTATTTATGATATAGGGATTCAAACACCTGGGGGTTGATGGCGGAAGCCGGCATCTTCCCGTCGAAAAAGTCTATGATATTCTGGCAGGCCTCCCTGGTCATCTCCAACCTCACCTCATGGGTGGCGGTGCCGATATGAGGAGTCATCACTACATTATCCATTTCCAGAAGTTCCTGCGGAATATGGGGTTCATTTTCAAAGACATCCAGCCCTGCACCGGCTAAGCTGCCCTGCTCCAAATGCCGGATCAGGGCTTTTTCGTCGACTACCTCACCTCTGGCGGTATTTATGAGGTAGGCGGACTTTTTCATCCTGGCCAGCTGCTCCTCCCCTATCAGGTGACGGGTCTCCGGTGTAAGGGGAGTGTGCAGGGATACAACATCCGATACCTCCAGCAGTTGATCCAGGGGAAGATAGTCCACACCCAATGCTTTTTCCTCTTCCCTGTCCAGCCGATTCCTATTGAAATAGAATACCTTCATTCCGGATGCCAGGCCCCTTCGGGCAACTGCCTTCCCGATACGGCCCAGGCCTACAATTCCCAGGGTCTTGCCATACAGGCTTTGGCCTTCATTCATCATCATGCCCCATCTGGAGCCTGGATTGTTCCTCAGCCATCTGTCCCTGGCGGCTATGTTTCTGGCAGTGGCCAGCATGAGTCCAAAGGCCAGTTCAGCAGTGGACTCCGTGACGGATTCCGGTGCATTGGCTACCAGAATATTTTGCCTGCTGGCCTCATCAACATCAATACTGTCGTAACCTGCACCATATACGCTGATAATCTTTAAGTTGCCGGCAGCCCTGATCAGCTCGGCATCCATTCCAATGCCTGTGGCTAAAATTCCGTCAAATTCATGGATGATTTCAAGAAGCTCATCCCTGGTATATCTACCCTTGTCCGGGTGAGTTACATTAAAACGACCCTTAAGGGCGTCCATCCCCTGGCCCGTCAGGGGCATAGTCACAAGTACTTTTTTCATTGGATCTCCTCCTGTCACTTTCCGGTTGTCACCTGGATATTATACCCTTTAATAATTCAATGAAACAAGCCCCCTTTTAAT
>DGDX01000114.1:20256-26465 GCA_002385665.1 Firmicutes bacterium UBA3941 | reverse complement strand
AGATGTGTATAAGAGACAGGTGTATACCCTTGGCCAAGGCTTCCAAACCCTCTATCAGCCTGGGACCAGCTCTATTGATTAAATTGTCGTCCAATACGATCAATCTGTTCTCCTTTATGGCGGTAAGCTCCTTGTATCCGGGAGTATCGGCTAACCCATCAGGATTGGCCTGAATTGTGGATAAGATTATCTCCGGATCCTGTTCTACCAGCTTTTCCATGCTGTATTGAGGCCATTCCTCCTCTATATCTCCGGCTATATTCCTGCCCCCTGCCATAGTTATCAATTCATTAATAAAGCTTTTACCTCCTGCGGTAAAATCACCGTATTCACCATAGGAGATAACAAAATAGACTTCGGGTCTTTCCTCGCCCTCCACTTTTTTTACGATATCTGCCGCTTTTTCCTTCATGGAATTGACCATATCCTCGGCTGCCTGCCGGGCTCCCATGGCTCTGCCCGTGTTTATAATAGCCTCATATGTGCCCTCCAGGTCGAGTCCTTCCAAGGATAGTACCAATATGCCGTTCTCCTCCATTTTATTCAGGAATTCTTCTGGGGCGGCATTTCCTACAAAGAGGATATCGGGGTCGGCCTCCACTATGAGTTCGATGTTGGGATCCCAGAAGTCCCCCATCTTATCCTTGGCAGTGGCTTCTTCCGGATAATCACACTGTTGACTTACACCTATTACCTTGTCACCCAGGCCCAGGGCAAAAAGCGTCTCCGTAGTATTAGGGGCTAAGGATATCACCTTCTCCGGCTCCTTTTCTATGGTTATCTTTCTGCCTAAGCTGTCAACGACTTCCAAGGGAAATGATTCGTCATGATCCTGTGTGGAACTTTCTTCAGGTTCTGCGTCGGTTTTGTCCTCGTCCTGCTCCCTGGCGTCATCCTTTTCGTCTATTGCATCTTCCTGACCTTCATTGCCCTGGTTGTCCGGAGCCTTTGGAGCAGCGCAAGCCACCATCAATGAAACGACCATTACCATAGCAACCAAGAGCGTAGCAAACTTTAAAACCTTATTACTCATAAAAAATCCCTCCATTTTTTTGCAAGGCTACCTAAACCGCAGTTATTCCGCCTTTGGTATAAATAACTACCACGGCGGAAAAATCGCTATAGGAGGGGAACTTAGGACTTAATCCAATCCACAAACAAAAAATCCAATTCGGTTGGATTGGATTTTCATACACGAGTATATAAGCTCCCAATCCTTCCCTCCGAAGGAACTAGCTTGAAATACCTACAGGCAGGTCTCCTGGCTTATGAATCATTCACGCCTACTTACCTTCCCAGTTTCCCAGTGGTTTCTCCCAGTAGGCATGTCCTCATTTACAGTAGCGGGGGCTGCAGCGGATTCTAACCGCTTTCCCTTTTAATCTGGTATCCCAGACACCTATAGATATATGCTGTTTAATTTTGTTAGGCCTTGCATCATTTATTGCGATATAACAATCGCTTATTAAGGTGTGTTATATGGTAAACATCTTATATCCTTTTAAGCACACCTTCTTGTCTATAGAGTATATCATTCATCTCTAAGGTTTTCCAGTAGCTGTTTCTAAATTTTAATGGTCAGGCAGGGTTCACATGCACTATCACATCGCCCACATTCTTGTTGCCCTTTATTTTTTCCTTGACCTGGGCCGCAATGGCATGTCCTTCCTCAACCGTCATTGAGCCGGAAACCGATACCTTTACTATGATGATGAAACTGACCCCTATGGGCTTGGCGTTTATGGAATCTACATGTTCCACACCGTTTATTGCTTCTATATCCCTGATGAGCCTGTCGGTGAGTTTTTCGTCGATATTGGTGTCCATAAGCACGTTATAGGCGCTGATAAAGATTCTGACACCGGTATACCCTATCCACAGGGAGATACCTATACCAACAACCCCATCAACCCAGTATATACCCCTGCTTCCAAGGAGAATTCCAATCAGAGTGGAGGCAGTTACCAATATATCATTCCTATGATCTTCCGCATTGGCAATTATCAGCAGGTTATCCCACTTTTCACCTACCCTGCGGGTATATACCCATAAAAACATCTTTAGAGCTATGGTTATGAAGGCAACAGTCGCCAGCTGCCATGAAAATACAAAGCTCTGTTTTTTTATTATAAACTCCAGGGAGTTTCTGAATATCTGATATGTTACCACTAGGAGGGAAAAGCTTATAATCATAGAAAATATATATTCAGCCTTACCATGTCCGTAGGGGTGGTCCTTATCCTGTGGTGAACTTGCTATCTTATTACCCAAGTAGGTCATAACAGAGGTGAAAACATCGCCGGCGCTGTTAAAACCATCGGCTATCATAGCCTGGCTTCCGCTGGCAAATCCTATGAGCAGCTTTGCAAACAGCAGGAAGAGATTAGCCCCGATACCCCATGCAGCGACCTTTTTAGTTGCACCATAACGATCCATACAACCCCCCCAAATAAACCATACGCCGCGAAGGACATGGGTGTACCATCTTCACGGCGTTAATCAGACCTTATACCTGTATCATATCCAAAGACATAGAAGCAAATCAAGCTCATCTTTGAAAAGCCCTATAGATACTTCGCCTTAGAGACCTATGCCTATATTTATAGTCCCGAATAATACTTCTTATTATTGGACTTGCTGGCCTGCCTCCATCCCATTAATACACTCCTCCAGCTGCCTTATATACTCCGATAGACCGGTTAGCTTTCCCGCAGGTGAGAGCTTGAGAAAGTTCCTGTTTATGGCTACCAGGTTATCGTAATCGGAGAGATTTCTGGTGACGGCATCCGTATTACACTGTCGTTCATACTTGACCGCCATTTCGCTCAGTTCCTGAAGCCCTCTGAGTAATCCGTCAACATTAGAGCTCCGGATTTGGTTTATATTAGAAACCAACCGTCCCAGGCTGTCAAACAGTTCTCCTTCAGGTGTGGTGGCCTGACCATGAACTATCTGCTTTCTATAAGGATCGTAGTATACCAGGCCCTGGGCAGACAGCTGCTTCATTAGGTCCTTGACATACTCCGGATTTCCCGATATCACGTTTCTGTACTTATTCTGGTATCTGAGCAAAAGCCTTTTATCATTCCCGGCCAGCTCGTTGGCGCATCCCCGAACCGACTTCCCTTGAGCCTGGCCTACCAGCATCGCCGTCATTAGCTCCTTAACCTCTTCCAGCTTAAAAGTAGTGCCCGCCACCTCTGAACCTTTTGCAGCATCTCCTTGATCCATGCCAGAGGATCCTTGTTTCTTGTCCTTCTCGTGTATATACCGGTAATAATAATTCCTTACTGTGTTAAATTTTAGTCCGCTCTTCTCCGCAATTACTTCAAAGGCACGATTTACCGGTTCATCTGCGTCCTTTGATTTACTTACCTCTTTCTTCATTAAGGATACCAAAACGGGATCTAAGAAAGATTTAGCTGTATTATCCTGCATTAACCTCAACTCCTCCGGTTTATGTGTTACAGGTATATTATTCACCATAATTATCCTATTTATACAGCTAAAACCCATATCCCATTCTGATCAAGGAAATCCATTACATTATTCTCCAGCCCTTATAATTATTTTGACCTGATCATTATCCATGTTTTCCCCTATGTCCTTAACCTCACCTAATTTGGATAATTCATGGTATATGATACTCCTATCCTCTTGACTGGAAACCTTAATATCGATGGAATTTTCATCACTTCCAATCAGCTCGAGTTCATTATCTATGGCTATAAACTTCAGAGTTTCCGGGGTTATGCATATATCCTGCACATATACCTCCACCACATCCGATTGTATCTCGAATATCTCTGCTCGAGGTTGCTCTTTACTTATTATATCTACCCCATCCTCATCCCTTAAAACCTCTTCTTGAATATCAGCATATCCGGTATCATCCACCTCCATAGCAGCCTCATCCTCAGCGGGGGATTCAAAACTCATAACCCCTGATTCTTCACCTATAGCGTCTTCCGCTATCTCACCCGGGGGTGTGACGGTGGTTGCCAATCTGTCCGTTATACCTGTATCCAGGACAGCTTTTATAGAAAAGAAGATTACCAGTACTCCTGCTACAGCTCCCGCCCACCTCAACCAGGGGGATGCAAGCAGGGTTCTTCCGGATCCCATTCTACTAAACAGCTTATCCTTAAAGCCATGGGGTACGGGCTCTGGTTCCAAACTATTCACCATAGAAATGACATCCTGGGTTTCCTGGAAGCTTTCCCTACATATCTTGCACTGCTTTAAGTGATTTTCCAGTTCTTCCTTATCCTGTTCCTCCAGCATATCATCTATATAAAGACTTATATAATAGTCAAAATCCTTGCAATCCATCACTTTCCCCTCCTCTCGTCGTACCCAGCCAGCCGGGATTTCAGAGTCTCCCGCAACAGGGCCCTGGCCCGGCTTATGTTGGACTTTACCGTTCCCAGGGGTATATTCAAAATGTCGGCAATCTCCTGATAGGTATAATTCTGTATATCTCTCAATATAATTATGGATTTATAATCAGGCTTTAATTCCGCTATACATTCCTTAATCAGATCATATTTCTCACGACTCACCATTTGATCCTCAGGTAATGGTTCCCTGTCGGGAACTTTCATTTGCCTGTCATTTTCCTCCCGTGGACTTAAGGATAAAAGCCTAAATTTCTTCTTTCGGTGGTTATCTATACAGGTGTTATGGGCAATCCGATAAATCCATGTCGAAAACTTGCTTTCACTCTTAAAGGAACCCAAACTCCTATATACCTTTATAAATACCTCCTGAGCCAAATCCTCGGCGTCCTCGGCATTGTTGGTCATACGAAAACAATAATTGTATATTTGCTTGTCATACAGCAATACCAGTTCCTCAAAGGCGTCCATATCGCCGTCAATGGATCTTTTGATCAATTGGGATTCTATATTCATGAGTTCTACCCCCCTTAAACAGGCTATCTGGATGATAACCACCGTATAATTATATCATAATACCAGTCCGGCAGATACCCGGAAGTGTCAGCTGTATATATTCCTTAATAGTATTTTTATTGTACAAACCCTCGTATACTCTGATATAATAATTTTATACCAGATACCGCTCTAATTGTATTTCATATACCGATATACACCTTATAAACCATAAGTAATAACAGAGGAGCATATGGATGTCCTTAGAAGGTTCGAAAAAATGTGACGTTATAATTTTATCTGCAGATTTTGGTTCCGGCCACCACCAGGTCTCCCTTGCCCTGGAAAAAGTTCTAAAGGAGCGCCGTCCCTTTTGGGAGGTTGGAATATTTAATTACTTTCAATACATAAACCCCTTCTTCGACAAATCCTTAAGGTTTGGCTATACCCAAATGCTTAAACACTTTCCATGGGGATATGATTGGTTTTATAAGGCAACCAGGGAGGCAGACCCCAACTCTAGATCGCGGCAAATGCTAAATAATATGGGACGAAAAAGGATACACCAATTGATTTTGAAACACTCTCCCAAGGTAGTTATATGTACCTTCCCCACCCCGGCCGGAGTAGTCTCACAGCTAAAACAGAAAGGCATGATCAATACTCCCCTGGCTGTTGTTATTACCGATGTATCCGCTCATAGCCAGTGGATACATCCCATGGTCGATGCCTATATAGTGGCGGCGGATGTGGTTGCTCAGCGCCTTATCAAAAAAGGTATCCCAGCAGAAAAGATACATGTTACAGGCATACCTGTCAGACCGCAATTCGAAGCTCCTGTTCCGGATCCCGGCTTCTGGATAAAGCATAATCTGGATCAGTCCCTATTTACCCTGCTCATTATGGGGGGAGGGGAGGGGTTTATGCCGGGTATAGACAGAATATGTGAAAGGCTGGACAATATGGGGCTACCCATGCAGATAATCGCCCTGGCGGGATCCAATAAAACCCTTGCCAGAAATCTGCAGGAGCTGGCCCAACACTCCTCCATTCCCATTCGGGTGCTTGGATATACAGAAAAAATTGCCCCCATTATGAAGGGTAGCAATTTACTCCTTTCCAAGGCGGGCGGAATAACGGTATTTGAGGCTCTGGCGGTGAAACTTCCAATCCTTCTGTATAAGCCCCTGCCGGGGCACGAGATGGGTAACGTAAATTTCTTACTTGATAATGGAGCAGCCCTCATGGCTCAAAATGAAAACCAGGCAGTGGAACTCATTAAGGACGCCGTAGAGAATCCCTCCATCCTCGAAGGCA
>DGDX01000114.1:6789-20061 GCA_002385665.1 Firmicutes bacterium UBA3941 | reverse complement strand
GGGATCATTATATTAAGCCCGAGGATGGGGTCTTGCAGGAAGAAAAATTATATGCGCATAAGAGAAGATAGGGATGATGTCGTCGAAGGGTTTCAGAATTATTTAAGGGATGTGAAAATATGTGGTGGCTATTTCCTCTTGTCCTAGTGGCCATTTTTTTAATATATTGTTTACTGCCCAGCTATTGGGCGCGAAATCGCTCAAATGGGGTGTTTAGGGAGGGTTCAGGTAAGGAAAAAGAAATCTACCTTACCTTTGACGATGGACCAAATCCAGACTACACACCCAGATTATTGGATATTCTAAAGGAAAACCAAGTCAAGGCTACCTTCTTTATAATGGGAAGGCAGGCCAGGCTTTATCCTGATATAGTGAAACGCATAGCCCAGGAAGGACACACCATCGGATGCCATTCCTATTCCCATCGCCATGCCTGGCTTATGCCACCAATAACCACCTTTAGGGATATGACCCACACCTATAAGGCTATATCCCTGGCCTCGGGCGTAACCCCTGAGTGGTATCGCCCACCATGGGGGGGATTTAACCTCTTAAGCATAGCCGCTGCAAGGAGATTGGGACTGAATATAGCCTTCTGGTCCATAGAAGCCCAGGATTGGGCGCAAAACACTACTGCTGAGCACATATTTAATACCGTTGTGGATAAGGCAGTTCCCGGCTCTGTCGTAGTCCTCCATGATAATCAGGGGGATCCCGGAGCCCCGGAAAACACCCTAAGGGCCCTGCCCAGGATCATTGAATCCCTCCGGAAAGAGGGATACAGCTTCGTAGGCCTGGAGAAAACTAAGGGGGTATACCATGCTTAAGTCAATAATCAGGCCCATTATAACCCTTTGGGAGAAAATATTCTCATGGGCGGAAAACATAAAGCCAGTAGAGGGTTCACCCTATGGCCTATTGAGGATGTCGGTTCATCCATACAAGGGCCTGCCTGCTACCCTGGATGACGAAACCAAGATTAGCCCCGGAGACTATGTGTTGGAATTACATATCTCTAACCTAACCCTGGCCCAAGGTGTAGTGGCGGGGATAGAAGTCACCTCGGATATCCAACTCCTGCGCCTTTTCCGGGAAGAGATCGCCCATTTGGCCCAGCAAGCCCATCAAGGCAAGCTGGATCCAAGGATAAAAGCGATCTGGGGTGTTTCCATGATGGGCCCTGCCTTGAGGAGATTGGGCTTTACCCTGGAACCCATGAAGGAGGGCATGGGTTCCAAAATGATCGTAATGTGGATGACCTTTCTAAAATGGGTGTTCTCACCCAAGGATGCGAAAACTGCGTCCAGAAAAAAAAGAAAGCGCCAGGGCTACCAATACTGGATGTCCCTGGAGCAATTGATAAATCGATATGTTCGTTAACAACTATGTGTGAATTATATGGATACCTAGCGGTGGTTGGGGTTTCTTCTCCTTACCCCAGCCTTTTTTGTCTTGCCCTTTTTCTTTCCCTTGCTGCCACGCTTGAGATCCCGAAGCAAATATATCATACCCCCGACCGTAGCAAGGGCAAGACCAGCTACGACCCACAGCAGCTTCTTAAGAAAACTGATTTTCGGGTTTTGGGTGGGTTCCTGAGGGGTTTCATCCCCGCCTATGGTAATCTCATATGGGGCACTCACGAATTCCACATCTTCGCCCTGGTAGGTGACCCCTCTGGCGGTAACCGTAAAGGATGTATTCTCCTCGATATCCAACCCGGCCAGGGTTAGGGTCTCCTCATCTCCGGGTTCCAGGGTCAGGATGCTTCCAATGCTGAGATCCCTCTCATTTAGGATAAGATCAATATTATCAATTCTTATATTCCCTTCATTTATTACGGTACATATGAGGTCCACCGTCCCGGCTTCGGCTAAGGATTTGGGCTCTGAGTCAAGCCTAATGACCAAAAGGGGATGTGTCTCAACTCCGCTGATGACTATCTCAATTAATTCCCCCTGAAATTCATATTCATATCCAGAATCCTTATCCCTTGCATACACCCTGGGATGACTGATCATATCCTTCTCGACAATTCTTTCAAATGTAAAAGTCTCCGTTTGACCCGGCTTTAGCTCATCAAAAGCGGCAACTTCACCAAACTCCGGCTCGTGGACCCGCACATCCACCATGGTTACCTTACCGGTATTCTTGAGAGTATACTCTATAATAGCGGTGTCGCCTACAGCTAATTCCTCTGGCGTTACCCTGTTGGTTATTTCCAGTTCCGCCTCTATGGCTGAAAACTTGGCAGTATAGGATGCCTGAACGTTCCTACCGGTGCCCTCTTCGACACCGGTTGCTGTAAAGGTGTATTCCTTTCCCGGCTCCACCCTCTGGGCATATATTATTGCCCCTTCTTTCCCCGGTTCCAGCTTATCCTTGGTCAAGATCTCCTTCCCTGTCCAATCCCTTAAGCTGACACCTGTAATGGCTCTATTCCCTTTGTTTTCAACTATAAGACTAAAATCCACCTCTTCGTTGGGTGCTATCCTTGTCTTGTTGGTTTTTCCTGTTATTACCAGCGGGTTTTCCACCTGTTTTTCCTCTACCACCACTTCAACTGCTGCGTTTTTGAATTCCCTTGTTATATTGCCCTGTCCTTCTATTGGGCCCTGGAAAACAATGATAGGATGACTTTTTGTAGTAGACTCCAGTTTAAAGGCCTTGGAAACTGTTGCAGTTTCGCCTGGGGACAAAACGGGTATAACTCCTATATCCCCCAGCACACTGTCCTTAACAACGATATTATTGATATTTATATTAGCCGATGATTTTATCTCAAAGGTATAGGTAACCTCAGTCCCTGGGGGTATTGGTCCGCCTGTGCTGGCTTTATATACAACGCTGACCCCTGTTGACAGAACCGTTATCTGCTTTTTCCCACTGGATATAAGATGAGGTCCGTCCCCATCCTCCAAAATATATAGTATCGAATATTCCAGGGTATAGGTGGTTGGCTTTTCCTGAGCCTTAAATTTTCTACCCTGAAGTGTTTTCGTTTGTCCTGCATCAATTCTAAAATCGGTACTTGGGGCACCTTCTCCAGGTACTGCACGGCCGCTTTCATCCAGAAGGGTCTCTTCCAATATTATATTGGTTATATTCTTATCAGTGCCATTCTGTATCTCATAATTGAGCATAAATCCGGATTGGGAAAGGACGTAATAATTCCCGTCTATCAAACCCACATTTTCTCCTACAAAGCGTTCTGTGGATGTAACCTTTCCCTCGGCTACGGATGGTTTGATTCCATAACTCGAGAATGCCAAGGCCATTATCAGCGTCAGCGAAATTATAGACTTAAATATTATTGACAACTTAGTTTTCATCATCCTTCTCCCCTTCAATATCGTTCAATGCAACCCCAGGCATTTCCAGAATAAAATCCAAACTGTCCCCTATAACAATTTCATCTTCTCTTACCAGGCTATCATAGACCAGGATCTCTACTCCCTGGCTATGGGCAGCTTTCAGAGCCCTCCCAAATTCAGGATCCATCCCATGGTTGGGTGTAAAGCACTTCACCCCCTCCATCTGGACCAAAAAGATGATGTAGCTATGATAGCCCTGCCTTTTAGCCTCTATCAGCTCATGAACATGCCTTGCTCCCCTTTGGGTAGGCGCATCGGGAAACATGCACATTCCATCGTATTCCAGGGTCACACCCTTAACTTCAATAAAACCTTTCCGATCCTTGTCTTCAAAATAGATATCAAAACGGGAATTTTCAAAAGTTGCTTCCCTTTTAATTTTAGTAACGTCTTGTAGACCATCTATTTTATTTTGGGTGATGGCTTCATATACCACGGTGTTGGGCGCCTGAGAATCGGTATTTATAAGTAAATCTCCCTTATAACCACCTATTATGGAATACCTGGTCTTTCGATTTGAATTTATCCCTTCCTCCAAGATTACTGTAGTCCCTTCTACAAATATCTCCTTGCACCTTCCGGTATTCTTGACATGTACCTTCTCCCTTTTTCCGTCCAGTTCAACATTGGCGATAAAACGGTTTGGCCTGTCAATAAATTTTGCACGCCTTATGCCATTATATTTCATCTAAATTCCATCCAGTCTTCCTTTTTGGGTCATAGCCTTATTCAACCTAGTCCCCGTCTTCGGTATACCAATAAGAGTAGTACAAAAGCAACTGCTATACTACCAAGCAGGATCCCCAGTTCGGGAATCATATCAAGGAGGGTATGGTTCCCCTCGAATTCGTTGAGTGCCCTGTAGAGCATATCATTATAATAATAGGTTGGAAAGACTTTTGCAATCTTTTCTAAAGTAGGTGAGCCCATACTGCCCAACATTGGTACCAGCAGCAAAGCCATATAGACAGGGGTACCCACCACACCGGTAGCCATTTGATTCTTGGATAATAAACCGACAATGATACCCACCTGTATGCAAAATACAGCGGTCAATATGCCTCCTACCAGGATAACGGCCATTTGATCGGGGTCAACTCCACCGAACATGGCTATAAGAATAATAAAGCTCACTATTATGCTAATGAAGGTTAAAAGTCCCTTCCCTATAAACACCTCTACTGAATTGGCCGGGGACAGGAGCAATACCTCAAGGGTCTTCTTCTCCTTTTCCTCCGCTATCATCATGGAGGGAACATACATGCCTACCATAACCACCAGGAATAAAATCCCAAAGGAGAGGGCAAATCCTCTCGGCATACCGGGAATAAAGTTGTCGTAGATATAGGCCAGCAATATGGGTATCAGATACATTATCAGGATGTTGATGTTGGTCTTAAAATCGTGTGCTTCTTTTATGAGGATAGCACCTATCCTTTTAAACGATAAGGTCATGCAAATTCCCTCCCTGTCACCTTAACAAATATCTCAGCCAATGTTGGCTCACAGGAATGAACGGACCGCACCTTTCCCTCTGTCATCCACTCCGATAAGAGCCTGGCAGACTCTTTGCTGTCCATATCCAATTCCTTTGATGCCAGCCCATGACCATCGTCTATTAAAACCTTTATTCGACGATTGGAATGATCCAGTTTTAAGGCCTCGGGGCTTCCCATCTCCACAATCTCGCCCTGGTTTAAAAATGCTACCCTGTTACACAGCTTGTCAACCTCTTCCATGTTATGAGACGTAAGCAGAATGGTTATCCCCTGATCGTTTAACTCCCTCAGTATCCTATGTATAGTATCGGCTGATGCCGGATCAAGCCCGGAGGTAGGCTCATCTAAGAACAATATCTTTGGACTGTGTAAAAGCGCCCTGACCAGCAATACCTTTTGTTTCATCCCCTTGGACAACTTTTTTACCTGAGTGTTCTTCTCCTTCAGCATGCCTATCCGCTCCAGATAATAATCCGTTTGTTTAATATCACAACCATATAACCGGCAAAAGAGATCCAGGTTTTGGCCTATGGTCAGTCTCTCATATAGGTTGGTTTCCTCCGGAACTACGCCTATATGGCTGTGAAGCTCCTTTGCGCCTTTCATGACATCAAGGTCCATAATTTTCGCTTCTCCGCTGTCAGCCTTCAACTGCCCCGTAAGTATCCTCAAAGTCGTGGTCTTACCGGCACCATTGGGGCCCAAAAAGCCAAAGATCTCACCCTCTCTGACCTGAAAGGATATACCTTTCAGGGCTCTTTTATCACCATAACTCTTAATCAAACTATTAACCTCTATCAATCCGCTTCCTCCCCCTCATTTAGTTCAATAGATAATGCGGTTTAACTACTCCGTTCTATTGCACAAGGACAAAACGAGTTCTATTCTGCTTATATTGAATGATATCGCAAAAGGCAACCAATGGTTTTATTATATATTTTTTCCCCGATTTTTCCAACCATTTTGTTTATATCTGATCGCTTCAAATCCATCCTCCTTTTAGTAACGATACTAATATGTCAAAATGCACACATATAGCTAACTAAAACAGTTTGTATAAGGATAGAAGAGGTTAAATCAGATCGAATGATAAGTGGTTATTTCCACATAATATGATTACCGTCTATATTCTGTCCTTTATTTAACTATATAGGCTAAAGAGGAGGAAAATCCTATGAGATTTGGTTCAGATATAAACAAAAATAATCTAAAAAAGGCCTTGATTGTCGGAATTGGCGCTTCAATGGTAGGTGTGGCAGGCGCCAGGTTAATCGCCCGTACCATTGTAAATAAAATTTCGGATAGGTTTTACAATATTATAAGCAAGGATCTGTACGATGAGAACCTGTGGGAATTAATCTCTTCCACCTTAAGGA
The DNA here is from genome assembly GCA_002385665.1 of Firmicutes bacterium UBA3941. Lineage (GTDB taxonomy): Bacteria > Bacillota > Clostridia > Caldicoprobacterales > UBA3941 > UBA3941. The sequence goes on along the minus strand of DGDX01000114.1, from coordinate 13,815 downwards.
TGACTCCCCAGGTAGCTATGGAGACCAATTTACGGGCCACCGAGGCAAAGATGCTGGAGAGGCCTATGGGTACCGCCAAAAAAATGCCCAGCCTGGACAGCCTGCAATTCAACGTAGCACAACTTCATACCATGCCCACCGATACCCTTACGGAAATTGAGACTCAGGTAACCATAGGAAAAAGGGCAGCCAAGCCCTTTACCATAAAGATTCCGATTATGATTGCCCCTATGGCCTACGGTGTTGCCCTGAGCAAAAAGGTTAAATTAGCCCTGGCCCGGGGTGCCAGGATGGCCGGAACGGCTACCAATAGCGGCGAAGGTGCATTCCTGCCTGAAGAGAGAGAAGAAGCGGGCATATTTATTTACCAATACAACCGCGGACACTACGGTAACACCCCCGAGATCCTCCAAAACTGTGATGCTGTGGAGATTCAGTTCGGTCAGGGAGGATACGGGGGTGTCGGTCATATTGTCAAAAGTGAACTCATCGACAGGCAAATGCGCCGGGACTTTGATATACCTCCGGGTACGGATATAATCGCTCATTCCAGACAACCGGAAGTCCAGTCACCCGAAGATCTGCCAAACCTTGTAGCAAAGCTAAGGGATATAACCGGAGGTGCGCCAATAGGAGCCAAAATAGGCGCTGGTAAATATATGGAAAAGGATCTGGAATACCTGTGTGAAAGCGGTGTAGATTTTATAACCGTAGACGGCGCTGAAGCCGCCACCAAGGGCTCGCCCCCCATCTTTCAGGACGATTTTGGTATTCCCACGGTTTTTGCCATTCACCGTGCTGCCCAGTGGATCAGGAATAACGGCTACCAGGATCAGGTCAGCCTACTGGTTTCGGGCAAAATAAGAACCCCCGGCGAAGTGCTTAAAGCTTGCGCCTTGGGGGCTGATGCATGCTATATGGGCTCAATAGCCCTATTTGCCGTATCCCATTCCCAGCTGAATAAAGCTCTGCCCTATGAACCTCCAACTACTCTGGTTTGGTATAATGCCCATTACTCGCGCCACTTCGATATAGATAAGGGGGCCAAGAGCCTAAACAACTTCCTGGAAGCATGTCGACTTGAGATCGCAGATGGCATCAGGGGGCTCGGGAAAACATCCCTTGCCCAAGTAAACAGGGAAGATCTCATAAGCATCGATGAAACGGTAGCTAAAGGATGCGGTATACCTATGGCCTACGATCCCTATGTATAGGGATATAGCGCTTCTTATTAAAGCTTGGGGTATATATACTCCCAGACATGGTCCAGGATGTTTTCACCCCCGGTATTAAAGGAATTGATGGCAACCACCGCATTCTTATCCGGCATGATTATGCTGTATTGGCCGTACTTACCATCGGCTCGGTAGGAACCATTAGGTCCCTTCCAAAATAGGTAGCTGTACTCGGCATTGTAGGGGGAGTCCGCTCCGGTCAGGATCTGGGTTTTGGACACCTCTTCCACCCACCTCCTGGGGATTAGCTGTTTGCCCTCCCACTCCCCTCCTTGAAGATAGAGCTGGCCAAACTTCGCTATTTCAGATACCTTAAGCATTAGCCCGCCTGATCCGAAGCTGTTGCCAAAGGGATCGGTCTCCCATGTAGGAAGCCATATTCCCAGAGGTTCAAAAAGCCTGGGCATTAGATATTCCAGCAGATTAGAACCCGTCAACCTCTTAATTATCATCCCTGCCAGATAAGGCCCCACATTGCTGTATAAGAAATGGGTCCCGGGTTCATAGTCTAAGGGAATGCTCAAGCTAAGCCTTACCCAATCCATTTCATCGGTGGTGTACCTCTGTTCTGCCATCAAGTGGGGTTCGGCATGACCCACGCTCATAGTGAGCAGATGCCTGACCTTTAGACGCTGTAGCCTTTCCGACGGATTGTCCGGTGCCTCGTCCGGGAAAAATTCAATAACGGTATCATCCAGGGTCAGCAGCCCCTCTTCTATGGCAATCCCTATAGCAGACGAGGTAAAGCTTTTACTCACGGAGTATTGATTTTGACGTATCTCGGGCTCCCAATTATATGCAGCAATCTTCTCCCCATCTTTGAGAACCAGGACATTGTTGATTGTTATATTCTTAGTATTCTCCACAAAGTCATTTAACAAGTTGGCATCCATTTTTCAGCCTCCTAAGCCCGTTTTCTTTATCCTAATCCTAAATACCCTACTTCCTAAAAAATACCCTTATTCTTAACCCTATTGGAGAACTCCTCCTGTAGAGCGGGTGCAGTGGTATCTTCCTTAACAGCCTTTATGGCCCTGGCCAGGGATCTGGTATAGATTTCTACCGCAATCCTGCCCTTTTCTTCGCTTGCATATTTGGGATCTCCTACAACATTTTCCGGATAATCCGCATACCACCACAGGGCATTGTTCACCCCATTTTCATGTAGGTGTTTAAAGCGCTTAAGGGGCTTAACGGCTTCCTTTGGAGCTAACTCCAATTTTGTCTTGCCTGGACAACAAGCCATAAAAATGGATGTTTCCATTTCACATGCATGGCCGCCCAGATCAGTCTCCCATAAGGCCTCTATGGTTTTTCTCTCCTCCTCCGTAAGGGCTCCGCTGACACTTGTCTGATAGAAGATATAATTCGTGGGCTCGTCCAAACGACTCATGGAGAAATAGTCCAGCATATGAGAGTTGCCGCCGTGACCATTTACTACCAATATTTTTTTAAACCCATTCTGTGCAATGGAATTCAGCAAGTGACCAAAAGCCTCGATGGCGAAGGCCTGAGGAAAATTCACAGTGCCCGAAAAGCAGGCTGCCTCATGTACTTGCATTAAAAAGTAGGGCGGAAATACTACAGCCGGCTCGATTTCCGCCGCTCTTGTGGCAATGGTATGGGCTACAATCATATCACATCCAAAGGGTAAATGTTCCCCATGTCTTTCCAGGGAGCCTACCGGTACTATACAAAGTCCTGTTTCTTCTATGGCCTTTTTAAAATCCTTCGGTACAAGATGTTCCCAACGCATTTTATTCCCTCCATTTTTTATTTAATATCTATACTTTTTAGTATATATAAGAAAATATCATTGACCTATACTCTGTGCTGGTAAGAAATACGTCAGTAATGGTAACTTAATGCTAAAGTGTACGAGTTGCGATATTCAGATATATTTCAAAATGTCTGACATATGCATATTATTGTTACTGTGCAGGCTTCATACACTTTGGATAATTATAGCTTATTACCTTTTACCCATAAAATCAATAACTTTGTAGCTGTATATTTTCCCTTGCCAGGTGGTTCCAGGGATGGTATGATATATGTATGTAACATACAAGTATATAGATGGGGTGAAGGTGTGACGTGAAGGAAAAGACAATATCCTTTATAGAAGTCTGGGATTTGCTGATAGATTTACAGACCTTAATGAATGTATTATCCAGGAAGGTACAGATACAATATGGCCTGGCACCCCAGGAACTGCGGGTTATGTTGGAACTGGATCGTACTGCAAGCATGAGCGTCAGTGAATTATCCAAGGCGATAAATCGAGATTTTGGCAATGTTAGCCGTACCTGTACATCTTTAGTAAATCGAGGGCTGCTGGACCGTCACAAGGCGGATAAGGACCAGCGGGTCACCTTGATGACATTGACAGAAAAGGGCAAGAAAAAATTGGATGTATTCTATCAGTACAATTCGACTGTAATGCATAGTGAAGTATTTAAAGAAAATGAAGAAAAATGCAGGGCTATGATAACGGGAATGAGGCTATTCCTCTCCTTTGTAGCCGAAAGAATGGAGGAACTCGATGATTAGACAAAACACTGGAAATAGAAAACCTAAAACACCAAGACCGGTTCTATATTATTATGGCATAGCCTTATTGGCTGTTCTATTGCTGAACTGGCTTGTTTTACCATATTTACTGAAACCTAAAGTCGTAGAAGTAGGCTATTCCTTCTTTTTAGATCAGGTGGAGGAAGGCAAAGTTGCTACAGTAGAGATGGATACAAACCAAATACTGTTTTCCGTTAAGGATACCAATGGGATGGAGTCCTTCTACAAGACCGGGTATGTCAATGACCCTGATCTGGTTTCTCTCTTACGAGAACATGGGGTAGAATTTGGAGCCGTGATCCCGAAACAGCCCAACTACTTTTTAAGCCTGCTTATGTCCTATGGAATCCCCCTTCTGATCATCTGGTGGGTTGGCAGAAAGATGAGTAAGACCCTTGGTGAGAAGATGGGAACCGGAGGCCTGTCCCTTGGTGGTAGTTCCGGAAAGATCTATGTGCCAACCGGCGACAAGAAAACCTTCAGGGATGTTGCAGGACAGGAAGAAGCGAAGGAGGCACTGAGGGAGGTCGTGGACTATCTTTCTCACCCCGAAAAGTATGTTACCATAGGCGCCAAGTGCCCCAAAGGCGTACTTCTGGTTGGCCCTCCAGGAACGGGTAAGACCCTGATGGCCAAAGCCGTAGCCGGGGAAGCCAATGTGCCCTTCTTCTCCATTGCCGGTTCAGAATTTGTTGAAATGTTTGTAGGCCGGGGTGCGGCAAGGGTGAGAGACCTCTTCGAACAGGCCAAGAAGAAGGCTCCCTGTATCGTCTTTATCGATGAAATCGATACCATCGGTAAAAGACGGGATGGCGGCATAAACACCAATGACGAGAGGGAGCAAACCCTAAACCAATTGCTCACAGAAATGGATGGCTTCGAAGGGGATTCGGGAGTAATCATATTGGCTGCCACCAACCGTCCTGAAACCTTGGACCCTGCCCTATTGCGGCCTGGTCGTTTTGATAGACAGGTACCGGTTGACTTGCCGGATCTACAGGGTCGTATCGCCATCTTCAAAGTTCATGCCAAGAATTATAAGATGGCCCAAAATATAGATTTTCATCTTTTAGGTCGGGCAACCGCAGGAGCTTCCGGGGCTGAAATTGCAAACATCGTTAATGAGGCATCTCTAAGGGCTGTCAGAATGGGACGGACCAGAGTGATACAGGAGGATCTGGAGGAATCCATCGAGGTGGTCATCGCCGGCCATCAGAAGAAAAATGCCATCCTGTCCCCGGAAGAAAAAAAGATAGTCTCCTATCATGAAATCGGCCATGCATTGGTAGCTGCCAAACAGACTAATACCGCCCCAATTCATAAAATCACCATCGTCCCCAGAACCTCGGGAGCCCTGGGATATACCATGCAGGTGGAGGAAAATGAAAAATCCCTAATGACTAAAACCGAAGCCTTCAACAAGATGGTTACCTATTGCGGCGGAAGGGCTGCTGAGGAGATAATATTCGGAGAGATTACAACCGGGGCTGCCAACGATATCGAGCAGGTTACCAAAATCGCCAGGGCCATGGTTACCCGGTTTGGCATGAGCCATGAATTTGGTATGATGGCTCTGGAGACCAATAGCAGTATGTACCTGGGCGGGGATTCTACCTTGATTTGCTCATCCAAAACCGGTGAATTGGTGGACAGAGAAGTGAAGGAATTGATCCGTTCTGCCTATGAAAGGGCTACGGAAATTCTCATGGAGAATAAGGCTAAACTTCACGAACTTGCGGAGTTCTTATATATGGAAGAAACCATAACCGGTGAGCAATTTATGGCTATATTGGAAAGAGAAAATAAATACAGTGCATGATTTGTCTATAACTAGGGGTAGGATGGCTTGGCTGTCCTACCTTTTATTATGCCTTTTGTCTCCAAACATTTATCCTACCACAGGCAGTGGATTTGGAAATTAAAGCTATCTATAACTTCAAAAAATCCAAAAAACTTCAAAATTTTTATGGTAAATTATATATTTTTATGATACGATATCATGGGGTACAATAGGTATATTATGATACCTGAGAATTTTGATATGCTTAACATCACTACAATGCATTAATGGCAGCAAACCATTATGTACAATACTAAATAATAAAGGTGTGATTGGATGAATAATAAGATGACCAATAACCAAAAGCTTTTAGATTGGGTTCAAGAGATGGCAGAAATGTGCCAGCCTGACCAGATCTATTGGTGTGACGGCTCAGAAGAAGAGAATGAACGCCTGCTCAAGGAAATGGTGGCAAGCGGTGCTGCAGTTGAGCTTGATCCCGAGAAAAAGCCGGGTTGCTACCTTTTCCGCAGTGATCCTTCTGACGTCGCCCGTGTCGAGGATAGGACCTTTATATCCTCAAAAAGGCAAGAGGATGCAGGACCAACAAATAACTGGATTGATCCTACAGAACTGAAGGAAACCATGACAAAGCTATATACCGGTTGTATGAAGGGAAGAACTATGTATGTTATCCCCTTCTCCATGGGTCCTGTAGGTTCACCCGCATCAAAGATTGGTGTGGAACTGACTGACAGTCCTTATGTAGTTGTAAATATGCGAATTATGACCCGCATGGGTAAAGAAGTTTTAGATGTCCTTGGAGATGATGGTGAATTTGTTCCCTGTCTTCATTCAGTAGGTGCCCCCTTGGCTGAAGGCGAAGAAGACGTTTCCTGGCCCTGTGCCCCCATGGATCAAAAGTATATAAGCCACTTCCCGGAAGAGCGGACAATTTGGTCCTATGGTTCAGGCTATGGCGGAAATGCGCTGCTAGGAAAGAAGTGCTTTGCCCTTAGAATCGCATCCGTTCAAGCCAGAGATGAAGGCTGGTTGGCCGAGCACATGCTTATACTTAAACTGACAAGTCCCGAAGGCGAAGTCAAATATGTTACCGGGGCCTTCCCCAGTGCATGCGGAAAGACCAACCTGGCTATGCTGATACCCACCATTCCTGGTTGGAAGGTTGAAACTATCGGTGATGATATCGCCTGGATGAGATTTGGAGAGGACGGCCGTCTATATGCTATCAATCCTGAAGCTGGATTCTTCGGCGTTGCTCCCGGAACCTCCATGGATTCCAACCCCAATGCTATGCGAAGCATAGAAAAAAATACTATCTATACCAATGTAGCCCTAACCGACGACGGGGATGTTTGGTGGGAAGGCATCGGTTCCGATGCACCGGATCATCTTATCGATTGGCACGGCAATGATTGG
>DGDX01000114.1:0-6677 GCA_002385665.1 Firmicutes bacterium UBA3941 | reverse complement strand
TGTCCTGCAATTGCACCCGAGTGGGAAGACCCTGCAGGAGTACCTATCTCTGCAATCCTAATCGGTGGACGTCGCCCCAGCACCATACCCTTGGTACATGAAAGCTTTGACTGGGAGCATGGTGTATTCATGGGATCCATCATGGGCTCAGAGATTACAGCAGCTGCTATATCCGATAAAATCGGTCAAGTGCGTCGTGATCCCTTTGCTATGTTGCCCTTCTGTGGCTACCATATGGGGGATTATCTAAAGCACTGGTTGGAAATCGGTAAAAAAGCTGACCCTGAAAAGCTACCCAAGCTCTTCTATGTCAATTGGTTCCGTAAAGACGATGAGGGGAATTGGCTGTGGCCCGGATTTGGCGAGAATAGCCGCGTACTAAAATGGATATTCGAAAGAACATCCGGTAAGGGCAAGGCTGTTAAGACTCCCATAGGCTACATGCCTACCGTGGATGCCATAGATACCGAAGGTCTGGATGTTAGCGAAGAAGATATGAAAGAGCTCTTGGCTGTTGACAAAGAAAAATGGCTACAGGAAGTTGAATCCATAAAGGAATACTATAAGATCTATGGAGACAAATTACCTGAAGAATTAGCTAACCAGCTGGCAGCTCTGGAAGAGCGCCTTCGCAACTCTTAATAATCCATTAACCAGATAAATAAGCGGCCTGGGATGATATCCCAGGCCGTTTTTATATTTAACATTTTATATATAATCTAACGCGTTATGCTAGTCGATCATATGCTGATAATGGCTATTGACCGCTCATTACTTAAAAATATGAACTAACACAATAGGTTAATCTATATTAATAATACATACGATGCCATTTATCCTTTATTTTGTTTCGACATATTTTCTGATAAAAGCGACATCTCCTATTTCAGAGCAGCTTCGCTATAGCGATTATTGGGATTCCAGAGCATAAACTCGTCTATCCCGTTATCCTCCAGAGCCTTTATCTGAGCCCTTACTTCCTTTTCCCCATATTTTATATGTCCCTTTACCCAGCTGGCAGTGAAATCCTGAATCCAGGGCCTTATGATGGCCGGGGTTTCAAGATTCTTGTTTCTCATAACCGAATCCTTAGCGGAATTATATATGGTCTCATAGGGATAAGCATCAGGTACCGGCAATTGATAGGTGTGGTTGGCGTAGTGGCTGGGGTACATCATAGGGCTTACATAGTCCACCACATTGCTGATAGCCTCCCAGTACTGGCCTAATCCCATGTCATCGGTGACCGAACCTACAAGGCCATAGATATCGGCAGATACATACACCCCTTCGGGGGACAATTCCTTATAGGCATATTTCAGGAAGTCCTGTATTATTTTGGGCTTGCTCTCATTACCGCTGTTTCTATAATCCAGATATTCGTCCAGCTTACCTCCACCGGAATCGGGAAGGCGCACATAGTCAAACTGTATCTCATTGAAACCTACCCTGGCGGCCTCTTTCGCAACGGCTACATCATATTCCCATAGCTGCCTGTCATAGGCGCTGGCCCAACGCAAACCGTCCTGCTGTTTATGAGCCTCCCCGGTACGTTTATCCAGGATTGCCCTTTCCGGATATCTCTCAGTATAGATAGGATCCTTAAAGGTCACTATCCTGGCAATGGTGTAAATGCCGTTGTCCTTTAGTTTTTTCATAAAGGCCTCTATATCCTTTATCGGGGTCAACTCATTGGCTTCCGGAGCAAACCTTTCGGCAGCCTCCGTATAAAATAGCATGTTACCGTTATCATCCTTGACATCAATGACAAACGCATTCAAGCTGGTGTTCCTGGCCATTTCGATCATCTGGTCAAGGCGTGCCCCGCTGGCAGAATAGATGGTCATATATGCCCCCCGTACCTTTACCCGGGGATTACCAGGGTGTTCAACAACTTTTTCCTGGGGAGAAAAATCCAAATCCCTTAGATCTTCGCTTAACAGCTCTGTTCGATCCGAAACGGTAAATTCAGCTGCAATCCAGCCTTCTGTATGTCCTTCAACATTATCAAAGGCAATTTTATACCACTTGGTTTCCTCTTCTCCCACCGTCTCCTCTGCTAAGACTTGGACACCGCTACCCTTCATGAGAGTAGCTATTTTTTCTGCGGCAGGGTCGGGTGCACGGCGGACATTAAGCTTGTTGGCACTTACATATACCAGACTTTGGGAACTATCGGCTTCCTGATCCTCTTGATTGACCTCGCCACTGACATCCTCCGTATCATTGTCGTCCCCGGTTTGAGTATCGTCCTCTATATTCCCTTCTTCTTCCACAGCTTCTTCTTCCACAGACGGGTTAGGATCTTGGATATTTGATGATGGTGTATCCTGTTTACATCCTTGTACTACGAAAAACAGCATGATAAATGCGACAAATAGACTAAGCCTCTTAACCTTCAAACCCCTTTACGCTCCTTTACACCATAATAAGTATATTCTATATACGGGCTTTATATATAACCCATATCTATTATACAGATATTCTGTCGAAATAGATAGAATAACTTATGTGTAAATTATGGTTAAATGGGCGGGCGCGGCCCGTAATATTGGTAATAGTCCACCCTTATTCTACCGTTATATAGTTTACGCTTCTTATGGGCCCTACGGCCATAATACCTTTCAAAATCCCTATCAGCTGTCAGAACGTATATGGACCAGGTGTCCATATCTTTAAATTTTTCCCCCATCTCACTATAGAGTGCCCGTACTTCCTCCCTTTCACCCAAGCGCTCCCCATAGGGTGGGTTACAGATTATACAACCATATTTTGTCTTGGTGCTAAAATCAGAAAAGGGAAGCCTATGAAAATCTATATACTCCTCTACACCGGCTAATCGGGCATTGTGCCTGGCTATCCTCAGAACCCTTCCATCTATGTCATAACCCAGGATACGAAAATCAGCCTGTTTTCTTGCCGCCCTAGCCTCACTTCTGGCCTCTTCCCACAGCTGTCCTGGAATCTGGGGCCATTTTTCAGCATCAAACTCCCTGTTTAACCCAGGGGCCATATTCAATCCCTTCATGGCTGCCTCTATGAGGATGGTGCCGGATCCGCAAAAGGGGTCTATAAGCTGTCTGTCTGTATTCCAGTAGCTAAGGTCCACCAGAGCCGATGCCAGGGTCTCCTTTAAGGGGGCTTGGCTGGCCAGTTCCCTATATCCCCTTTTATGAAGGCCCGGACCGCTGGTATCAATGGTCAGGGTAGCAACGTCTTTCAGCAACCCCACTTCTATGGTGTATTTTGGCCCGGTCTCCTCAAACCAGCTCTTCCTATATTTTTGCTTAAGCCTTTCAACGATGGCTTTTTTTACTATAGCCTGGCAGTCGGAAACGCTGAACAGTTTGGACTTCACGGACTTACCCAGTACCGGAAACTCTGCATCCTCGGGTAGCCATTCTTCCCAGGGAAGGGCTTTCGTCCTTTCAAACAACTCTTCAAAGCTGAGTGCGCTAAACTCTCCTATTCTGATAAAGACCCTGTCGGCGCTTCTGAGCCATAGATTGGTGCGGCATACATCAATAGCCGAACCCTTAAATATCACCCTGGAGTTCTCCACCTTTAAATCATTGTATCCTAAAGCCCTTAACTCCCTGGCCACTACCGCTTCCAGGCCAAAGGTGGCAGTGGCGATTATATCCCATTGATCCATATTCATCCTCTTTCCTTATTAACTAGGCATCAAATATTGCTCCTCTTCGGTAATCGTTCCACACGCTTTCGAACCAGTTCTCTCCTTCAGGAATTGGCCGCACTTTCTTCCATTCAAAACTCGGTACCCCATCCCGCAGGGTAACCTCTTGTATTACTCCGTTCATCCTGCCCTTATCCAAAGTAAAGCGAAATTCCCCAGGAAGCCCGTCTGCTGCCTGTTCCCCTTCATCGTGGCAGATCAGATAGGAACCCCGGCTCCCACCGCCCCTTTCAATGTAGTCCAAGATAGCGGACAGGTAAACATATTGGGCCATTAAGAGGTCATAGTTTTTATAGGCTTGGGGTAGATCCCGGGCTGAGGATATGGTTGTATTTTCAGTCAGGGATAACAGGGCCTTCTTAGCCTCCCGGACTCCCTGCCTGGCCCCTTCCGAAGAACGTATATGGGCACCCCAAAGGTCCATCCTTTTACCCATCTCTTCCCTTATGTCCTGAACGTTGCTACGATCCCGAACATTAGCCATAAATTTTTTACCCATCTCTATTTTTTTGCCGATATCCCGGCCGGTGGAATTTAAAAAGTCGGTTACATTCATGGGATCTTCACCATACCTGGCCGCAATGAACTGTGCTGCCCTCAGGCCGCCTACCTGCCCTGAATTCAGGGCACTTCCTCCGGGACGATATACGCCATGGGAACCGTTAACCTCTCCGATAGGGAAAAAATGCCTGAGGTTACTCTCCCACCATATATTGCCCCCCAAGCCACCGTTATTATGCTGGGCGCATACTGCTATCTCCAGGTATTCAGTAGAAAGATCGATCCCGTTGTCCATGTATAGATCGATTGCAGGCTGGTTCATATGGGCAAGCCTCTGTATGGGGGTGCCAAATAAGGCTCCCGACCTTTTGAGATATTCATAAGCCTCATCCCCTAAAAGGGTAAAATCCAGGTTTCCGTCATTGCTGGCTCCGGCAGGATTCTTAGTATAGTCTAAAAATACCCTTCTCCCTCTGATGACAGTCTCGTGATAGACTAACAGGTCTATCAATGATGACCCATAGTTTTCTATCTTTCTTGGGTCAAATGGCCATTGATAACCCTTTAGAAAAATTGCATCCAACAGCTTCCCGGGAACCTTAAAATAATCCCATAAGAATTCCCGCTCGTCGTTTCCGTCCCTATCGGTTGATACATATCTGGGGAGTACCTGCTGGTAGGTCCCAGATAGATTCCATCTAAATTTAATGGACGCTATCCCGTATTGAGATTCCGTCAGATTCCTTCCAACAACCCCCGCTTCCAGGGCGATACCTGTAGCTCCGGTCTGGCTGGTAGGATAAACTGTTGATCCATACATCCCCGCAGGGCCTCCCGTGGCATATACTATATTGGTACAATTAAAGACCACATACCTGTTGTCGGGATCCTCCAGGGCGTTTAGGTTTAATGTGAGCAGCCCAAGGGTCCGGGTCTTGTCCTGGTCGGTTAGGATACCGATAACCTGGTACCCGTCGAATATTTTTATATTCTTTGCCATCACCTGATCCTGGAGCCTATTGGTCATGTAATGGGATGTTAAGGGTCCCGCTGAGGTAGCCCGCTGCCTGGGGTCATGGTCGGTCTTATATCCTACATATTCCCCGTAACTATTATGAGGGAAAGGGACACCTATATCCACCAAACGATAAAAGCATTGCGCCGAAAGGGAGGCCTCTATCAGGGCTATATCCCCATGCATGCTGCCCCCATTGAAAAGGGTTCTTGCCATATCATATACGGAATCGGGTTTATCTCCCGCCAGGGTCAGCTTGTAGTAGGTCTGTTTATCGGATCCGGTATTACGGGACGTCCCCATATAAAGCCCCTCCGTAACAATGGCAATATCCCTCTGCCCAAGCGAATACAGCCTGTCCGCTGCGTTAAGGCCTGCGGCCCCCGAACCCACTATCACCGTATTCAATGAATATATATTGATATTGGTATCATTGATTCTGGCTATGCTATGTAACAATCCTAGCTCCCCCTTGCCTATAATCTTCTCAGATGAAATCCCCCATCCACATTTATGACCTCTCCCGTTGAATAAGGGAGCAAGCCTGAACACAGTGCCCATACGGCCTTGGCTATATCCCTGGGATAACCCCATCGTTTAATAGGAGTCAGTCCCCCCTCGATCAGTTCATCATACTTATCCTTAACCGGACCGGTCATATCCGTTTCGATTATACCCGGCCTTATTTCATATACATTAATGCCGTACTCGGCCAACCTATGGGCGAAGAGCTTGGTGACCATACTGATACCCGCCTTGGATATACAATATTCTCCCCTTGATGGTGAGGAGGTATAGGAGGATATGGAAGCTATATTAATAATCATGGGACAATATTCTTCCCCGCTTTGGATCTGTTCTACCATCTTCCTGGCTACCCCCTGGGTCAGGAAGAAGGTACCCTTTAGATTGGTATCCACTACAAAATCAAAGCTCTCCTCCGTAGTTTCCAAAATATCCTTTCTCACTTTGGGTGCTACTCCTGCGTTGTTTACCAACACATCGATTCTTCCAAACTGTGATGATACAAGGTCAATAAGCTTCTGTCTGTCCTGACCGCTACCCAGGCTTCCCTGGACATAAAGAACTTCTACTCCATTGGCCCTTAGTCCATCCAAGGCCTCCCTTACCCTACTCTCATCCGATGTACCGAATATAGCCAGGTTGTATCCTTCTTTAGCCAGCCTTTCAGCTATACCGTAGCCTATGCCACGGCTGCCTCCTGTAACAATTGCCACCTTTCTTCCGGACATCTTACCATGCCTCCTTCTGTGATTCATCACTATACCAGATATAATTAATTATTTTTAAAACCTAATACCAGAAACCGTATAGTCCCGTCCAAACATATGAAGCCATCTACTAAGAGAACCGGTTCCGGTGCTTCCGGTTCCGGTTCTGATATTCTACCTATTTACAGGTCCTGATCAGCTCAAGTATCTGTACGTCAGGACCCTACTATAC
>DGDX01000109.1 GCA_002385665.1 Firmicutes bacterium UBA3941 | reverse complement strand
CATGATGTACTTTACGGGAGTAACCATAAACATCATATCCTTGGGGGGTCTAGCCCTTGGGGTTGGTATGTTGGTGGATAACTCCATAGTGGTTATAGAAAACATCTATCGCATGAGAAATGATGGGATGTCGGCTATAGACGCCTCTATAGAGGGGGCCAGGGAAATTGCACCGGCTATTACCTCATCAACCCTAACCACAGTATGCGTCTTCTTGCCCATAGTTTTTGTTAAGGGTATATCCAGACAGATATTTGTAGATATGGGCCTTACCATAGCTTATTCCCTACTTGCAAGCCTGATAGTGGCTCTTACCCTGGTTCCGGCTATGGCATCCAATATGCTTAAAAAGACTAGTGAAAAGCGGAACAGATTGTTTGATAGGTTTACAGAACTATACAGCAAGATGCTAAAATGGTCATTGGGGCATCGGGCAGTGGTAATGCTCTTTGTCATGGCATTATTAGGCCTAAGCGTATATTTAGGCTTGTCCCTGGGTACCGCATTTATACCTGACATGGACGCACCTCAGATGTCCGTAACCATTGAGATGCCAAAGGAAGCTACCCATGAGGATACAATTGCCATGTCCGATAAGGTAATGGACCGGATTATGGGGATAGAGGGCGTCGAGACTGTAGGAGCCTTCCAAAGTGGTATAATGGGTGGAGGTAGTTTAATGGGAGGTGGAGGTGGATCCGACACTGGCTCCATGGGACTGTATCTCCTTCTGGATGAGAGTAAAGAGATTAACAATAAAGAGATAGAAAGACAGATAAGAGATCTGACGGAAGATTTGGACTGCCAGATCCGCATAAGCTCCTCCAATGTAGATATGTCAGCTTTTGGTGGATCCGGAATAGAAGTTATGATTAAAGGTAGGGATATAGATATCCTGCAGGAAATATCCGCCGACATAGCGGGGATTTTAGAGGATACGGAAGGCGTTGGTGAAATCTCCTACGGTGCAGAGGAAACCCTTACGGAGATGAGAATTCTTGTGGATAAGGATAAAGCCATGGAAAAGGGGTTGACTGTGGCACAAGTGTTTACTAAAGTAAATTCCCTTATATCCAAGGACAGGTCTGCCACTACGTTAACTGTAGAGAATAAGGATTTCCCGGTAATTGTGATAGATGGTGCGACTCAAAGCATAACGAAAAAAGGGCTTATGGATCTGACCATAACTGCTTCCAAAGATGGCGAGGAAACGGAGGTTGCTATCGGGGATATAGCCCAAGTAGTAGAGGGGAAGGGTTTATCATCCATAAGAAGAGATTCTCAGGAAAGATATCTGTCAGTTAGGGCTGGCATAGAGGCGGATTACAATATCGGCCTTGTAAGTAGGGATTTTGAGAATAAGCTTAGAGGCTATAGCCTGCCTGATGGATATAAAATAGAAATGGCAGGGGAAAACGAGACCATAAACACCTCCCTCAGGGATCTGGCCTATATGCTGTCTCTAGCCATAGTTTTTATCTATCTTATAATGGTAGCCCAATTCCAGTCCCTACTCTCCCCCTTTATAGTCATGTTTACCATACCTCTGGCCTTTACCGGCGGTTTGATAGCCCTGGCTATAGCAGGTTATGAGATAAGCCTCGTATCCATGTTGGGCTTTCTGGTCCTAAGCGGCGTTGTGGTTAATAACGGAATAGTGTTCGTTGACTATACCAATCAATTGAGAGAAACCGGTTTGGATATCAGGCAGGCCTTGGTAGCTGCCGGAAGAACCCGGATTAAGCCCATACTAATGACCGCTATAACCACTATACTGGGATTATCTACCCTATCCTTAGGGGTGGGCATGGGTGCCGAAATGCTACAGCCTTTGGCTGTAGTATCTATTGGCGGCCTAACCTACGCTACGATTCTTACCCTCTTTGTAGTACCGGTTATGTATGATGTTCTCCATAGAGGTTCGCGGGAAAAGGCAACAATTAAAGGAGCTGAATAGGATATGAGTGGGGTCTTGTATTCGGAAAAGAAGATAGCCATCTTTAACGGTATTATAGCCTTGATGGAGAGGGGGATAAACCCCTACTCCATCAAGGTATCGGATATAGCTCAGGCGGCAGATGTAGGCAAGGGTACTATCTATGATTATTTTACTTCCAAGGAGGAGGCTATATCCCAGGCTATCCTATATAAAATAGACAATGAGGTGGAGGCTGCGTATTCGAGAATAAAAAAGAAAAAAGGATTTAAGGAGAAATTCTATGAGGGACTTCATATTATAGCCGAATGTATGGACGATAAGATGTCCACTTTAAAGATGCTGTTATCTCTTGGCGGCCTACAAGAGTTCTATGAATATCTGCGTGAATACAAATGCGATCTATCCAATCATCTGCTAAAGATCCATGAACTGTTTGATCATCTATTGGAAATAGGAATGGAGGAGGGAATCATTGTGGATAAGGTAGGGGATACCTACTACCGCAATATGGTCATCTCCAGTGTCATTATTGGGTTTACCCAATACTTTCATCAAATAAATTTTAACAGTGAAGTCAATATCGAAGATGCCATGGAAGCAGCCTATAGACTATTAATTAAGGCACTGAATTAATCTTTCTTTGAGGATGGACAAAATCAAGGATTTATTGACATTCCTGGGATCTATGGTATATAATACAGTAAATTTCACACACAAAGGCTATGATGAGAAGAAGTAGGAGTGCTTAGAACCTTAAAGAGAGTACCCGGTAGGTGAGAGGGGCAAGGGAAGGCACTTTGAATACATCTCTGAGCCGTGCACTGAAAGGTCCGGAGACTCAGTAGGCTGTCAACGTAATTTGCACCCGTTATCGTGCTAAGGTATAAAGTCATGAGTTTTAAAAATCATGGCCTGTACCTAATGAGGTCTATGCCGTGAGGCATGGATAAACGTGGGTGGTAACACGGGATACAACTCTCGTCCTATGGAAGTAAGGGACGAGGGTTTTTATATTTTTATAGAAACAAGGTGCATTATAGGAGTACTTCCGTCCCTGTATAAGAACGCACAGATAAACTAAATATATGTAAATTGGAGGAATAAGCATGATATCCATCGATGAACAAATTAAAATCATATCCAAAGGAGCGGACGAGATAATCGATATAGAGGATTTAAAGGCCAAGCTGGAAAAGTCTCAGAAGGAAGGCAAGCCCCTTAGGGTAAAGCTGGGCCTTGACCCTACGGCTCCTGATATCCATTTAGGTCATGCCGTAGTGCTTAGGAAGATCAAACAGCTTCAGGATTTGGGTCATAAGGCCATAATAATCATAGGCGATTTTACCGGTATGATAGGCGATCCTTCCGGAAGATCCAAGACCAGACCGGCTCTTACAAAGGAAGAGGTGTTAGAAAACGCTCGTACCTATCAAGAGCAGATATTCAAGGTCATCGACAGGGACAAGACAGAGGTTCGCTTCAATAGCGAATGGCTGGGAGCCCTTGACTTTTCCGATGTTATCGTTCTGGCATCCAAGCATACCGTAGCCAGGATGTTGGAGCGGGAGGACTTTAAGAAGAGATTTGAAGAGCATGAAAGCATAGGTATCCACGAGTTCTTCTATCCCCTAATGCAAGGATATGATTCCGTAGCAATAGAGGCGGACATAGAGCTGGGGGGTACTGATCAGAGGTTTAACCTCCTCATGGGCAGGACCATCCAGAGGGATTATGGACAGGAGAGCCAGGTAGCCCTTATGATGCCTCTGTTGGAGGGTACCGATGGAGTAGAAAAGATGAGCAAGAGCCTGGGCAACTATATCGGTATCTACGAGGAGCCCAACGAAATGTACGGTAAGGTCATGTCCATACCCGATGAGCTGATGATAAAATACTACGAATTGGCCACGGATATTCATCCTGATGAAATCAGCAAAATAAAGGCGGGACTAGAGGACGGCTCATACCATCCAAGGGATGCCAAGATGAGGTTAGCCAGAGAGATCACCTCCCTCTACCATAGCGAAGAGGCAGCACAAAAAGCCGAGGAGCAATTCAAGGCTGTCTTCCAAAGGGGCGGAATGCCCGATGAAATCCCAACTTTTGAAGTTCCCCAGGATATTATATCCCAGGAAGGTGTAGATATGGCCCGTTTGATCGTTGAAGCCGGGCTTGCTCCCAGCACCAGCCAGGCCAGAAGGCTTATAAGCCAAGGAGCTATAAGGGTGAACGGAGAAAAAACGGATGAGCTTAAAAACCCAACCTTAAAGGATCAGGATGTGGTACAGGTAGGTAAAAGAAACTTCATTAGGGTTAGACTCTAGTGCGGTCAATAATTAATTGTATGGGGGAGATAGGTTGTTTAAGGAATTAAAGGAAGAGGTATGGAAGGCTAATATGGATCTGCCCAGGTATGGCCTCATTACCTTTACATGGGGTAATGTTAGCGGTATCCATAGGGAGAAGGGTATTATTGTGATAAAGCCCAGCGGGGTTCCCTACTCAGAGTTAAAACCTGAACATATGGTAGTCCTGGACCTTGACGGGAATAAGGTGGAGGGGGATCTTAAGCCTTCCTCCGACACCCCAACCCATTTGGTCCTTTACAATAATTTTAAGGATATAGGTGGGGTTGTCCATACCCATTCATCATGGGCTACCAGCTTTGCCCAAGCCGGTAAAGGGATCATACCCCTTGGGACCACCCATGGAGATTACTTTTATGGTGAAATTCCCTGTACCAGGAAGATGACCACCAAGGAGATACAGGGGCAATACGAGGAAGAAACCGGGAACGTAATTGTAGAGACCTTTAAAGGGATAAATCCCATGGATATACCCGGAGTTTTGGTCAATATGCATGGCCCCTTTACCTGGGGAAAGGATGCCCATGATGCGGTGCATAACGCTGTTGTTTTGGAGGAAGTAGCCAAGATGGCCTACAGAACCCTTACCTTGAATGCCAACATTGGGCCTATGGATAGAGCTTTGCTTGATAAGCATTTTTTAAGGAAGCATGGAGCAAACGCCTATTATGGGCAGTAGACGGATTATTTTAGTTAATATTTTTCCAGAGGGGGCCCTGGAATAAAGATTGTATACAGTATGATTAGTATAGTTGAATTTATGGGAACCATGGTATATAATGTATTCGGACATAATTTAATAACAGTTTTCGTTAGGTGAGGCTACTATATAGAAATACGCCACTATCCAGAAACGTCGAGAGACGCCAATGGGTCAACAGGCTTTATCGGAGCAAGGTATAGCTTAATGTGGCTGGTCCTGGAACCTAAGCTTTATAGTGCTAAAACTCAACGAGTGAAACCATCGATAGATATTTTGGGTCTTTCGCTTGTTGAGGGACCCATTTTTATTGCTCAGAAGGTGGATCCCCGGATACAAAAGTAGAAGTTATGTCATAGACAAAGATATGAAAGAGTATGGTGGCCATAAACTCGCCGAAGGTACTCTATCAAATATTGAAAAGAGGATGGTGACGGAAAGTGGACCCTGGGCCTTTGCCTGGTTTATATCAATGGGAAAAAGTAAATAATATGAACAGGGTCTCGGCCATCAAGCTATAAATGGCAGGGCCCTGTTAAGGAGGGTTATGCCATGACAAAAGAATTCATTCTAGGCCTCATTCATCAAGGGAGACTGGCTGATGCCAGAACTTGGATTACTCAGATAAACGTTGTAGATATTGCAAGTTGGCTGGAAGAATTAGATGGGAACGATCTGCTGGTGGTATTTAGATTGCTGCCCAAGGATTTGGCAGCAGAAGTGTTTTCCTATGTATCCAAGGAGCAGCAGGAGTTTATCATCGAATCCATAACGGACAGGGAAATTAAGAGCATTATAGATGAGTTATTTTTAGATGATACAGTGGATTTGATTGAAGAAATGCCTGCCAATGTAGTTAAAAAGGTGCTTAAAAACACCAGTGAGGAACGTAGAAAGCTAATAAACCAGTTTTTAAAGTATCCGGAAAATTCAGCAGGCAGTCTGATGACAATTGAAGTTGTGGACCT
>DGDX01000069.1:29650-29857 GCA_002385665.1 Firmicutes bacterium UBA3941 | reverse complement strand
GTCGGGTGTAACATCCGGCAGACTGGGGTCGTAAACCCCATCCTCATTCTTTAAGAGCGGCTTTCTCCCATAGCTGTTTCCGGTTGTTACTCCTTCAAATTCCGCAAGGGCAACTGCCTGTACTACATTAAAGCCCTGCTGAGCCCGTACCTTTAAATAATGCTCCGCGTCCTCCCGGTTTAACCTATGGAAGAGCTCCCAGGCAGT
>DGDX01000069.1:29198-29323 GCA_002385665.1 Firmicutes bacterium UBA3941 | reverse complement strand
TTTTATTTGTTTAACAAAAACCAAGATCCACCATTGACCTGCTATAGGGACCTTTAAACATACCTATAGTGACCCGCCGGCTGAAGATCGGGCAGGTCCAGTCCCTTTTCCAGGACCAGGTAATT
>DGDX01000069.1:20282-28887 GCA_002385665.1 Firmicutes bacterium UBA3941 | reverse complement strand
GACAGACCCGGACATGACTGGGGAACAAAATTGCCATACAGGTCTATATGGGAATGGTAGATCCCCGATAACAGGCTGCATCCTCTTGATTTTTTCATTATGCTGTCAAAGGACTCCCTTTTAAAGGTATCCCTATAGGTCTTCAGGGCCCGCCCCTTGTAGCCGATCCCGTACCTGCCCGGCAGCCGTCTTAAATAGCTTTGTCCAAAGAGCCGACCATACTCCTCCAGGGAGTGGGGCCTGCTATGATCGAAGGAATCCAGGTCGTCCCAAAATTCCATCAGCCAGGGAAATACCCCCATATTGGCTTTTGAACACGCCATCATCAGACCTTTAATCTTGTTAAAGGGTATGTACTCGTTATGATACGGGTCAATGGAGATCAAGAGTTGATGCACCCCACGGTCCATTATCTCCTTAAGGACTTCTATGGCCGATGCCTCATCCTTAAACCAGGATGCGTTGGTCTCAATATAATCAATGGCTATTCTATTTCTCCTGGCTGACTCCAGGACAGGATATATCCTTTCCGGACGCAGCAGGGGCTCGCCGCCTCCTATATGGACATGGGTACAGCCCAGCTTTCTTAGGATGGAGAATATCTCATCCGCTGTAGACGCAGTCATATAGTCCCTGGGCCATTCCGGTGAACTGGCATAGGAACAATGCTTGCATTTTGATGAACAATTGTAGTTGGTTATTATTCCGGCTGAAATTAAATGATTAAGCTTTAGCATTTTTTATAACATCCCTCCACACTACATATAGTTTAGTCCATGAACCCAGGTATGGCAATAGGAAAAGCTACTTCAAAAACATCACCGCCTCCTGGGTCGATTTCCGAACCGAAGGCGGTGATATCAAAAGAACAAGGTTTGGATTTATAGCAAACCCATGATCAGGATGCCCAACAATTTTAATAGTAACTTCCCACCATACTACCAACAACACCCACAATAAATATAGCTACAATAATCCAAAGCCCTATGGCTATAGCCATCAGGATAAGGGAGGCTCTTGCAAAATTTTTCCTATTGGTATTTTCCGACGAGCTAAAGCCCCAGACAAATAGCATTATCAAATTTACCAAAGGTATAGCCATCAATATAAACATGACTATGTATTGGCCAACACTAAGGGGCGAATTATCAACAAAAGGTCCATAAGGTTGAGAGGCTGCAGGCTGGTAGGTATGTTGCTGCCCGGAGTATCCCTGGTCAGGTTGGGGTGCTACATATCCGGATGCGGGTTGGGCCGGTGGAGTGTATGACGTATGGGATGAGGACTGTACTTCTTTTACCGGCATGGACTGGGTGGTATTATCCGCCGTATCCCGGGGCTGACCGGAAACTTCCGGTGTAGCTTCTGGCTGCGTTTCATTCACCGGCGCTGCCGCCTCGACCTTCGCTCCACAACTGCCGCAAAACTTTGCTCCATCTTGCAGGCTGCTGCCACAATTTCCACAAAACATTTCTTCTCCTCCACTTCATAATGAAATTATTCGTTCTTTGCACCGCATTGGGTACAGAATCGGGACTCCTGTCCCAGGGGCGCCCCGCAGGAAGAGCAATTACTTTGGAGGTTGTAGGATTCTTCCTTCACTGCATTTTGGGCTTCTGTCTCTACCTCTGCCTGCTGAACGGGTGGCTGTTCTACAGGTGGAGAAGCAGGCTGGACAGGTATGTGTGATACAACCAATTTAGATATAAAGGGTAGTCCGGCATCCTTTCCGCCTATTACCTTTATAAGGGCTATTACAGTAAATACTATTAGGACTATATAAACTAGGTCCCCAAAAAAGGTATTCACCTGAGCCATGGTGTTCTGGATTATATAGACTCCAAAGTAGCCAAAGAATTTGCTGATCCCACCAAAGATCCAGTCCAAAACCATCGCTGCAAGATAGTATGCAATGGTCAGCAATAGTGCCTGAAGTACCTGGCGGTTGAGCCATTCGTCCTTCTCTGCCAACAGGGCAAAACCTGCAACCAGCAATACCGATTGGGGCTGCCGCAGTGCAGTGAATAGAAAGGCGATGGCTGCGATTGCGGTTAGACTTACGCCAAACCTTCCTTTTTTCATAGCAAAACATCCTTTCTCTGGTCAGTATTTATTAGTAAGTGGATATTTGCATATATATAACACATATGGATAAAATATAACATAAATTTACAAATATCCGCCCAACTAATCATCTTCATTAAGGGGTTTTATTGGGTGTTCCTCATCATTGGAATACGGATATTGGATTATGAGACACAAAAAGCGATAATCCGGTGCAAATTATAGCTCTTCCCTGCCCTCTTCCCACCAGTTCTCGTAGTATTCAGTCCCACGCCATAGATTCTCGATCAGGGCCCGGTGGGTTGTCTCCTTGCTGACCCATTCATCGATCCGGGTCAATCCGTGGGCATGCCAGTCGCTAAAGAATTGGTTGATTTCAGCCGGATTCTTCTTGTTCTTCAACATGGCATTGTTCTTAATACGTACCCAGCGAATACTCAGACGAGCCCTGGCTACCCGCATAGCCCGGATCGGATCTCCAATAACTGCCCTTTCCGCCTGATCGAATATCCTGTCATAGATATCCAGCATTTCCTCAGTCAGGTGGGGCCGGTCGCATTGATCATTAAAGCCCAGATGGATATTATCCCTCTCCACCTTATCCGTCAGGGTTTTGATATATTGATGGATATATGGTGCTGCCGCCCCATAATAGTAATCCAGGAATTCATGCATATGCCTGTCGTAATCACAATCCGCATCCCAGAGGAGCTTTGCTATAAGATAGGCCCTCAGCTCATTAAGATCGGTACTGCCTCCTATAGCGCCGCAAGCCTGCTCAAATACACCCTTGACGTTATTCCTTACAAAGGCCTGCATATTGGGCTGCAAAACGTTCCAATTGGGGAAAGGTGCAGGATAATGGGCAAAGCAGGTAGTATAGTCCCATATATACAAGCGGTCGCATACCTTGGCCCAGTCCCTGAGGTCAGTGATGAAATCCGAGGTGGTATCATCAGGCCGCTTGACCTTCCTGGTCTCATCATCACAGGTTTCAAAGGAGTGGGTGAAGCAGGACTCGATGGAGCACAGGCGTACACATACATTCCTGCGGGGACGGATATACTTTGGTGCCGGCCGGCTGTATTGATAGGCCAGGGTGTCGACTATAACGTCCGGGAATTCCGGCTCGATGGCTTCTGCCACCTTGTTGACAAACCAGATCAAACTGCCCGCATTGCTCCCTTCGGCCTCATCGATTTTACGGCATTCAGGACAGGTACAATTGTTGTACCAATCATTTTGGGAAATTGATATCAGGCGGGACTCCGGATTCTCCCTCAAGGCCTTCTTTACCTTTTCGATGGCAATTTCCAGTACATCCGGATTGGTCAGACACAGCTGGGTGCGTTCTTTTATCCTGCGGCCATCGACCATGGAGAAGTACTCCGGATGTTCGTCAAACCATTCTTCCGGATTTAAAATACAGGGCTCAAAGGTGTGTACAAACCAAACATAGGATAGGTGGCCACCAAATTCCTCCTTGATCGGTACCGGCCCGTTTATCCTGTTTTTAACGGCAAACCGGGGATACCTGACAAAGTCGGTATAGTTATGATACCGGTACTCAAGTACGGGTACCTGGGTATCATCCAGCTGAGGCATCTGCAGAGTGGGCAGCGAGGGTATCTTTTCGCATTTAGGGGTGAAAAAGCGGCATCCCAGCTTTTCAAGAAATTCGTATACCCCATAGATAACGCCCCTCTTACCCCCTACAATAGCCAGGCTGTCCCCTACCGTCCGCAGGGTAAATCCATCATCTCCCAACCCTTCGTCCGGGATAACTCCCAGGCGGGCTGCTGCCTTGCCAATGGCTATGACGGGTCCCGGGGTATCTTCATCCCCCATCGGCAGGCTCGAAGAGGTGATATAGTTCAAGTAATTTCTTAATTCACTGGCTGCATACCTCTCCTGCGGGGTAGCCTCTGATGATAAGGCAATTGTTATACACGGCTTGCTGTCTTGTGTTATCCAGTTCCTTTTCATCTTCCTATCTTCCTTTCTTAATAATCAGGCAGGATGGGATAATGTTTCCCTGGTAATTGTGCCTAAGACAAGAAGCTGGTTTTGTCCCACAGCCTAATTGTATAATCAATTTTTTAGGTGGCACTACACAGTCCATATATACTCCAACAACAGGACTATATATGCCTGGCATGAGTATAAATATGGCCTTGGAACCATTACCCAAGGCCATCTTTTATTGAAATCACGTATTGATGTTATCGGCCTACCAGTTTGTTATTAAGTTATACCGGTTTGCGCCTATAGCTCTCTGATTTCCTAATATGTGATTTTAATGTTGGGTCCCGTAATATCATTTCTACGTCCCAGATCGGGATGGGCGATGAGCCATTTGTTAACGGCTATCAGATACTCATCCCTGCTTTCCCTCTTAAGTGGGGTATTGGTATCCAGAGGTAAGATTACCAGAGTAAAGAATCCATTTTCATCTACATTGATGGGAGCGAAATGGAGTACCATGGAATAGACCTCTATTGCATAACCTTTGGGTACAAATACGGCTACGGCATCCTTTGAATCAAAGGTTAGTTTACCATCCTTCTGGTTTACCTTATCAAAGGTTGCCAATAGGAGTACGGTGTCCGTGGCCATAACATTGACCTCACTGCCGTGATGCCATTCCATAGCATTCATGGCGGAATTGAATCCATAGCAGCACCCTACCTGGATAGGCATCTGCCCGAATACCCTGTCGCTCACTTCCTGGTTTAGATCCTTCAGAGCTTCAAATTCGGGGCTTGAAGCATTGTATACCACCCTGGTTGTCCCCAGATCGGCATACTTTTCTTCAACCACCTTTAAATAAGGGGAGACGTCAATGTCCAATACCCGCCCGTAGGGGGCAAATTCGGGATCATCTGCATGGATCCAAGTAACATGTGGGTTTTTGTCCTTCAGCTGTTCAAATGTACTCATACTTTCATATCCTCTCTTTAAGCATTAAAATCCTTATGACCCGGGTCATAAGTTACTATTGTAGACAAGAAAAAATGTGTAAATCGACTTGATACCATATGTACACCTATAATATACCATAGTTCACCGGTGAGATGAAGTATTCTTATGTAAAAATATACAGAGTACACACAAAAAAGCCCGTAAAATCCGGGCTGTGTAAATATGCTCCTTTATCTGTTTTTTAGTCCTTTTATGATTTCATATATATTGCTTATCTGTTTTTCATCCAGGTTGCTCAAATCCTCTGCTACCTTATTAATCAAATATGGATTGCTAACCCCTTCATCAAAGAACTCCTTTGGGGTTATACCAAAATATTCACATATATAAAAAAAGGCCTGCATGGAAGGCAATGATTTTCCATTTTCAATATGATTTTTGTACTTTTCATTTTGCCCGAGAGACAGGCTCATTTCACGAGCAGAAACTTTCTTTATAGACCGCAATTTAGCTATTCTCTCAGCTACAAATTTCTCATACACATATAACACCGCCTTCTGTACAATATTGTACATTTCAGCAGCAATATATCTACAATATATAATATTCGATTTTAATTGACTTACAACATCTGATATGGTATGTTTGTTTTGGATACATTTATAATTCTATGATTAATCTCTGAGTTGTCAGATGGAACCAACAAATCAAAAACATACACCAATCTATGTCATCAATAGCCAATTCAGGCTAGGCTAAGCCTCGAGATATATAATTAGGGGGGTGTGAGTTATTTATACCGTAGATTTAGAAGAAGAAATAGATAGATTAACCGAGGAATTAAAGACTTGTAACAGTAAAGAAGAGCTACTTAGTATCGGCAAAAGTCTGGACAGGATTATATGTGCATTTATACATATCGTGGAAAGAGAAAAAGAAGTACACTAGGATGGTTCATATTTCATTGCAATGAACCAATGGTCCCACTATAGCCCTTCATTCAACTCTTAACCTATATGACCATCTATATAAAACCTTTTCTGAACAGTATCCCGTCTGGTTTAGGCCATGACCATGATTTTCATAGTAGAGCCTTGCCCATGTCTACCCTGTACCCTATTTATTAAATTTTCAAAAATGAATATTAGTTGATAACTTGGCAACAATATTTAAAGAACAGTTACCCTAAAATTTACATGAGAGGTGAAAATTATGGATGCTTTAGCATTAATACTAGTCATAATAGGAGCTTTGAATTGGGGTCTTATTGCGCTCTTTCAATTTGACCTGGTAGCCTCCATCTTTGGGGGCCAAGATGCTATGTTAAGCAGAATCGTCTATGGACTCGTCGGCCTGGCCGGAGTTTATTCAATTAAGTTTCTTATGGACAGAGATCGCACAAGAGTGGAAGGATAGTCGAGTAATCAAAAGCATCCATGTATTCTACTTGAATTTGATGATGCTCAATCTTAAAGCTGTTGCATTTAACCCAAGTTCATCCACTTGATTATAAAAAAGCTTATATTCTATACTTCTATATAAAAAAACTGCGGTTATTTAACCGCAGCTATTTTTTTATTCATCGCTATTGTCTTCCGCAGCGTCCTCAGCGGAATCTTCATCTACCGCTTCGGAATCATCATCAGCTTCCGACGCATCTTCTACGGCTTCTGTATCTGCATCATCATCGGATACATCGTCTACATCGACATCATCAGCCTCATCGTCAGCATCTTCGTCGACATCTGCATCTGCATCATCCTGGGTATCAATTTCGGTTGTCTCTGCAGGTGCACTGTCGTTATCTCCCTCCGCAGGGGTAGAGCAGGCTGTCAGACCTACTGCTAAAAGAAGTATAAAAGCTAACATAGATGCAATCAATTTTCTGCCTTTCATAAAAATCCCTCCTAAAAATTATTTTTGAACTGTACGTAAACTTACGTTTACCAATTCACAATAACTTTTAAGCGGATTCTCACCTCCTTTATACCCAGCCATTAGTATAAAGGATAAATTTAAATAAACTATGAATAAATTGTAAATATTGGCCCCAATCCACTTATGGTACCAGATCCTGCATCTTTACATGGAAATAGGTGGATCGAAAGGATCCACCTATGCCTATTGATTTTCCCTTACAAATTCACCAATCTTTTTGTCCATCCTGGTAATGTGGTTTATAAGCCAATCCACCACAATCCTGTTGGCCTTTACGATTACGGAAATATTACCGCCGGATTCCTTATAATCCGCCTTCAGCTTGGCCAACCGTTCGACAAAGGCTGCATGGGCCTTACGTTGTTCCTCGTACTCCGGATACCTGATTTCCCGCATATACTTTTCTTCATCCCTAAAATGCTTTTTAGTATAGGCTTCGAGAAAGTCAAGCATTTCTCCTATGTATTCCCTGGCCTGATTCTTTTTCCCGGCATCAAAGAGTTCCTCTGCCCTTTCTATCCATTCTTTATGCTGATTATCAAGCAACTCAATTCCGACAGACAAAGATGGAGACCATGGCATATAAAAAACCTCCCCTGAATATTTATTACGGTGCCGGATATGCCTGGAAAAAGTGTTAAGGCATCCGGTTAACACCTTAGGTATTTCATATATAATAAACCATTTTGGACAAAAATTAACATGAAATGCGTATTTCGACAGCAAATCTTTCAATAATGCTTAGGCTTATCTTTAGCTAACAGAATTAGAGTGAGTGAAAACAAGAGTACGGACACACTATACCAACCGCAGCTATAGATTAGGTCAATGATTATTAATCGCCAAAGAGGTTATAAATATCGTAGATATGGATTCAAGGAGGTTTAACATTGAAGATTCTGGTTACAGGTGCGAACAGAGGATTAGGTTTGGAACTGACAAAACTATTTCTAAAGGAGGGGCATGAAGTAGCCGCAGGGATGCGGGCTAACAGCAATTCGGATGCCCTTGATTCGCTTAAGAAGGAGTATTCAAACAGGCTTAAGATTATCCAGTTGGATATGGAAGACGAGAGTACTATGGCCCATAGTGCGGATTTGATCAAAAGCCAATGGGGAAGCCTGGATGTAATAATTAACAATGCAGGGATCCTCCTGGGAAGGAACAGGAAGTTTAACGAACTGGACCTGGAGGAGCTGATTACCTCCTTTAAGGTCAACACCTTTGGCCCAATGATGCTCATAAAGCATTTGGCAGGACTGATGGAGGGTGGCGAATCCCCTATGATTATAAATATAACATCCGAGGCAGCCAATGATCTGAGTGGCAGAGATTATCCATACAGCCTGTCAAAGGCAGCCCTCAATATGTACTCCATTAAGCTCAATAACCACCTTAAGGAGGCCGGCATAAGAGTATTGGCTGTCCATCCCGGCTGGATCAGAACTGACATGGGCGGACAGAACGCCCCGGGTGCCCCGGAAACAACTGCCCGCAATATACTGGATATAATAGAGGGCAGGATTAAAATAGATGATGACCTGGTATTTATAAGCCATACCGGGATTGGCCTGTAGCCGGTACAGAATTGGATTTTGCCCCGGCCATGGGTCTGGTCACTTAATCTATAAAACATAAAAAAGGCAACCATGTATATATTCAAATATAACCTGGTTGCCTT
>DGDX01000069.1:0-20129 GCA_002385665.1 Firmicutes bacterium UBA3941 | reverse complement strand
AACAATATCTGTTCCTGTAGATAAATTGTTTTATGGCAGTAGTCCCAGTGACTACGATCCGAATTTAACAGGAGGTAATATCTCTTCAATCAAGGCCAGTAAATCATCATCATAATTCTCCCTTACCGTGCAGGTTGCATCGAAGAGCATGGTGGGTTCTACTTCCGGTGTCACTGCCGGCCAATGGGGCAATCCGCTGTGGTTGGGATCTCCATTATCGGCAAAGTTGATAACGGCCCTGAATATGTTCTCCTCCAGCCTGTCTGAAACTCCCGGGATATTGCATATCTCCACCTTGTCCGTGTTGCGGAAGAAGAAGGGTATATCGGCGCAGTGCCATGCGGGTTTTCCATGTTGATACGACGGAAAATCCAGGGTGAAGTTGTAGAGGTAGGCAGGTGCCTTACCCTGCTTGGCATGGGCCCTGGCCAGGGCTTTGGAAGGTGCACGAACCAGCCTGTCAATGGACAGGAGATCAACCACTTTCTTGTCGGGATAGGACTTCTTAAATAGCTCAATTACCTCCCCTGTACGCTCCCCATACTGCTCCTTAACCAATGCTTCCATCTCATCATCAGATAGTTCATACTTGTTAAACGGCAGCCTTTCGAAGGCAAATTCCGCATACACCGAACCTATCATCAAGGGAATTGTCTTTGCATGTTCCGTATATCCCTTATCAAGGGGCTCTCCCAGATAGTAATCGTTGGGTAAGGGTGATCCCCCAACATAGTATCCTTCCTCTGCAACCCGGGGCCTTACCTTATTATAGGCCTCTGCCAGGAAGTAATATGGGATGGTCTCCAGCTTTTCCGCTTCATCCATGGATATGTTCAGTTCTTCCATCATGGCGGTTACTATTCTTTCCCCGCCACCTTTTCGCTGGGGCCTCATCTTACTGTCAAATACGCCGCTCATAACGATTCCCCTCTTGAAGAGCCCGTTGGCTTCGGGAATCTGCATAAGTGCCGTGACCTTGCCTCCACCGCCGGATTGACCGAATATGGTTACGTTATCCGGATCTCCACCAAAGGCTTCAATATTGGCATTGATCCATTTCAAAGCTGCAACCAGGTCCGCCATTCCAGCGTTTCCGGAATTATAGTACTTCTCCCCCAGGAAGGACAGGTCCAAATAGCCCAGGATATTGAGCCGGTGGTTGACGGTTACCACCACTACATCCCCGTATTGGCACATGTTAAAGCCGTCATATGCTATATGCTCAATAGCCGACCCGGCTACAAAGCCCCCACCGTGGAACCATACAAGAACCGGCCTTTTAGCCTCCCTGTCCAGGCTCTTGGTCCAGATATTGAGATTCTGGCAGTTCTCGTCCTCGGGCCAATACCTATGGGGTATCATGATCTCCACTGAAGGCGTATCCTGCTTTAGCAGCGGACTGACAAATCCATAGGAAGTTGCTTCCCTGACTCCCTCCCAGGGTTCTACCTCCGTGGGCATTTGAAACCTCCTGGCCTGAGCGTAGGGAATACCTTTGAAGATATGTACCCCGTCAAAGGCGTAACCTTTTATCAGGCCGGATTTTGTTTGAACACTTGGAACCTCATCGTATTGAAATACCTTAGCCATTACTCCTCTCCCCTTCCCTTTTACTTAGTGCTTTAGCTATGTCTTTAATTACCACTATACCTTATATACCATTATACCTTATATTGGTATACAATTATATTCCTTTTTGTATATCCACATTGATTTTTTTCTGCCTGAACTTCTTTATCAGCCAGCTTGACAGGAAGAAGAATACAACACCAGCTACGCAGATGATGGTTCCATATCTGTACATAACCCTGATGCCGTAGCTGTCAATTATATAACCTGCAAGATAATTACCTATCATACCTGCAGCACCTATAGCAAAAGCCTGAACTATGGTTTGCGCGACAACCTGGGTATTTGGAGGAGCGATGGAATGAATGTAATATATCATTCCCGGCGCAAAAAAGGTGGTATAAGGTGCCAAACAGAAATATGCCAGCATCAGACCCGGGATGGTTTGGGCATAGACGAATCCAAACATCCTCATGCATACAAAGACGCACCCTATAAACATAAGTCCCTTATGGCCCATCCTCCTGCCCAATCTTTGGGTAAAGAGGAAAAATGGAATTTCTACGATAGCGTTAACCGAGCCTGCAAATCCAAGGGTTGCGTTGGTACCACCGACTTCCAACAGCAGGTTGGGGAAAAAGGAGCTGGCTGCGTTCATAGGAAAAAAGAATACAAAGGCGAAAATAACAAAAAATACATACTCCTTATTTGATAAAAGGGCTTTAAGGTTTGGCCTTTCCTTTTTCTCTTCTTTTTTCTCTTCGCTCTCCACCGCTATCTCAAACTTATAGGTATAGATTAAAACAAATACTATGGCAAGCAATACACCCCTGCTGAAGTAGATGTTGGAAACATCTATACTCATGGTTAGTTTACCATAGAGATATGCCAGGATAGCGTATCCTACAGAGCCCCACAGCCTGATATAGCCGTAATTGCCCTTCTGCTCCCCTATACATGAACTGGCTACCCAGTTGTCCAAGAGGGGCATAAAGGAGCTCATGAAAATGGTGTAGCCCATGGCTACAACCCGAACCATTGTCCTGTCCTTTACAAGGGACAGGAGGATACTGAACAATACCCCAAATGTAAGAGAACCCATCATAACCTTGCGGGTGCTTTTAAAATAGTCGGATATATAGCCGAATATAGGCTGTGCTACAATCCCTAAAAGACCCAGGGTAGAATAGAGGATACCGATTTCTATATTGTTTAATCCTATATGTTGACTAAAGAAAACATAGTCAAGTGGAAATGTGGCGTAAGCTGCCCATGCAAAAAAATAGATTATCGAAAATGTCCAGTTCCTGTTTATACTAAAACGCCTGATTCTAAATTGCTGCATTCTACTGACCCCTCGCATATAGATAATAATGACACGGATTTCTAAACTGATTTACCATCGTTTTGTCGATACGCCTATCTGTTTAGTCTCAGAGGTTAGCGATATGCCCCTGAAGAGACTAAGTAAGGTAGGAAAAACTACACAGAAAAAAAAGGGCCATCCTTGTCAGGAAGAAGTCATCACAACAAAAGCCAAACAAAGGGGAACCCTTTTATCTATAGTTTATTAGAAAAGCCCTTTAAAAGCAATATGAATATGAAATTATTACCCAGCAAAAGGGACGATCCCTCTGTGTTTCCAAGTCACAGAGGACCGTCCCCTTTTGTTTTTGTGTTTATTGCTCAGCCGGTATAGGCCCTCCTATAGATTTCCTCCAGTTCTTTGACCAGGGGCATCCTTGGGTTGGCGGTGGTGCATTGATCCTCGAAGGCTTTATCGGCCAAAGTTTCCACCTTTGCTTCGAAGGCATCCCTGGAGATACCGCACTCGGCAATGGTGGAGGGCATATCCAGCTCCTTCATAAGATCCCTGACAGCCTTCACCAAGCTGGCTACACCTTCTTCCGTAGTGGATGCGGGAAGCCCTAAATACTTTGCAATCTCTGCATACTTTTCATCTGCGATATAATGCTCGTATTTGGGGAAGGATGTGAACTTGGTGGGCTTTTGTGCATTATACTCTATTACATAGGGCAGCAGTATGGCATTGGCCCTGCCGTGGGGTATATTAAACTCGCCTCCCAGCTTGTGAGCCATGCTGTGATTGATACCCAGGAAGGCATTGGTAAAGGCCATACCGGCTATGCAGGAAGCGTTATGCATCTTTTCCCTTGCCCGCCTGTCGGATCCATCCCTATAGGCTCTTGGCAGATACTCAAATACCAGTTGGATAGCCTTCATAGCCATAGCATCGGTATAATCCGAGGCCATAACGGAAACATAGGCTTCTATGGCATGGGTTAGTACGTCCATCCCCGTATCCGCGGTGATTCTTGAGGGCACCGTCATAACAAAATCCGGGTCTATGATGGCCACATCAGGGGTCAGCTCATAGTCTGCCAGGGGGTATTTGGTATTCTTTTCATTGTCGCTGATTACGGTAAAGGAGGTGACCTCCGAACCCGTACCCGATGTGGTGGGAATTGCCACCATCCTGGCCTTCCGTCCCAGTTTGGGGAACTTGTAGGTCCGCTTCCTTATATCCATGAACTTAAGCCTTAGGGCTGTAAAGTCGGTCTCCGGGTATTCGTAGAAGAGCCACATTGCCTTGGCGGCATCCATGGCCGAACCGCCACCCAGGGCTATGATGACATCGGGCTTGAACTCGTTCATCTCGGCGGTTCCCCGTTTTACGGTCTCGATGGAGGGATCCGGCTCCACCTGGGAAAAGATCCTGCTGTGAACATAATCCCTTCGCTTTCTTAGATAATACAGAACCCTGTCCACATAGCCCAGTTCCACCATAGCGGGGTCTGTGACTATAAAGGCCCTGCTGATGTCCGGCATCTTCTCCAGATACTGGGTAGAACCCGATTCAAAGTAAACCCTCTGGGGGATTCTAAACCACTGCATGTTGACCCTCCTCCTGGCTACCCTCTTCTTGTTTATGAGGTTAACCGCTGATACGTTGGATGTGGTGGAGTTGTTGCCAAAGGATCCGCACCCCAGGGTTAGGGACGGCATGTTGGTATTGTAAATATCCCCTATGGCTCCATGGGTAGAAGGTGAATTTACTATGAGGCGTCCTGCCTTTATGCGCTCTGAGAACAGGTCGATCACCTTCTCGTCCTCCGAATGGATAACTGCGGAGTGTCCCATGCCGCCAAAGGCCACCATCTCTTCAGCCCGCCTTATACCCTCTTCGTATCCTTCCACTATATACAGGGCCAGTACCGGGCTCAGTTTCTCACGGGACAGGGGATAGTCTGGCCCCACCCCGTCTATGGGGGCTACCAGTATCTTAGTATCTTTGGGGACTTCCACCCCGGCCATCTTCGCTATATCATAGGCTGACTGTCCGACGACTACCGGATTGACTGCGCCCTTTTCCTTGTTTATTACTACATCCTCAACCTTCCTTAGTTCCTCATCGTATAGGAAATAGCAGGCGTTCTCCTTCATAAATTCTATGGCCTCGTCTGCAATCTCCCTGTCAAGTATGACCGCCTGTTCGGAAGCGCAGATCATACCATTGTCAAAGCTCTTGGACAGGATAAGATCCGTTACGGCCCTTTTAATCTCGGCGGTCTTTTCAATATAGCAGGGCACATTTCCGGGGCCTACTCCAAGGGCGGGTTTGCCTGTGCTGTATGCGGACTTCACCATTCCGGAGCCTCCTGTGGCCAGGATAAGGTTAACACCGGGATGGCTCATCAAGGTCCGGGTAGCCTCCAGGGAAGGGGTCTCTATCCATTGGATGCAATCCTTTGGTGCACCCTCGGCCACAGCTGCCTCCAGCATAACCCTGGCCGCCTCGCTGCTGCATTTTTGGGCTGATGGATGGAAAGCAAAGATAATGGGATTGCGGGTCTTTATGGATATCAAAGCCTTAAACATGGTGGTGGAAGTCGGGTTGGTCACAGGAGTAACCCCCGCTATAACTCCCACTGGCTCTGCAACCTCTACATATCCTTCCAATTCATTTTCATCAATAATGCCCACGGTCTTTTCATACTTTATGCTGTGGTAGATATACTCCGTGGCAAAGAGGTTCTTTACGATCTTATCCTCGTAGACACCCCTTTTGGTCTCCTCTATGGCCATCCTGGCCAGCCTCATATGCTGGTCCAGACCGGCCATTGCCATCGCCTTTACAATGCGATCCACCTGCTCCTGCTCCATGGTCATAAACTGGGCCAGGGCCTGGGAGGCCTTATCCACTAAGGCATCGATGGTTCCTTTTATATCAAGATTGTCTGTGTTAGCTTTAACCGTCTTCTTAACCTCACCTTTCATCTATTTTCCTCCCTATAAAAAATTTAAAAATTTATATTTACGGGATTTTTTTAATACCCGTAATTTTTCCAATCAAACGTCCTATAGACTTGTTAAATAATTGTTAAATATTTAACTATGTTTATTAAAAAATAAATCTCTCCTATATGTTTTTAATTAGTTACCTTAACCGATCCTGTATAATAAGCCATAATTCGACCAAGTTCTCATCCTTATTGCCAATCGTTCTCAACTCTAATGGCAAGTTTATTATATGTTATTGTTAAATATTTGTCAATACGTATTTTGAAATTATTTTCAAATATTTCACTGTAAACTATTTGCGCTCTTGCTATGCCTATCCCTCCGGCTGTACCCCTGGCCGCTTAAAATGATTAAGTTCCTTTAGTCAATAGTGTGAAACAATTCCCAAATAGTTACGTCTTAATAGTTGGACGAAAAATATGGGGGGTATTGCTGTGATTAGACATATCTGCATTCTTCTTTGTATAACTATGGTTTTGGGAATGGTTGCAGGCTGTTCCACCAAGCCTTCCGCCAATCCTGATCTGGATAACAGTGCAAAAGATAAGGCGAAACCTGATAGCAAGAGCGCTGATTTGCTCCATGATACAGGAAAGATTAATAAGGATGTGGTCAGAGGTAATATGGATTTTGCCTTTAATATCTTCAGACAATTTAACAGGGAAGACAGGGAGAATAATATCTTTATCTCCCCCTTAAGCATCTCTACGGTACTGGCTATGACCTACCAGGGTGCCCAGGGTGCAACAAGGGAATCCATGGCCAGGGCTCTTGGATACTCGGGCATCGATATAAGCGTACTAAATGAGAGCTATAAGAACCTGTTGCGCCATTTGATGAAGCTGGACGAAAAGATCCAGCTAAATATAGAAAATTCTGTTTGGATCAGGGACGGCGAACCTGTTGAAGAAGATTTTCTCACAGTTAATAAGGATATATTCCGTGCCCAGGTAGAAACCCTGGATTTCTCCAATGACCAGGCTATAGAGGTAATTAATGAATGGGTATCACATGCTACCAACGGAAAAATAAATAAAATCCTTGAGCCTCCTATAGCACCTGAAACAATCATGTACCTTATTAATGCAATCTATTTTAAAGGGGACTGGAGTGAAAAATTCGACAAGGACAGGACCTTTAAATCCCGCTTCCATTCCGGTGGCGGCAGCCTTCAGGATGTTATGATGATGAGCCGGGAAGGACGGATCCAATACGGACAGGGTGAAGATTTTATAGCTGTCAGGTTGCCCTATGGAAAGGAAAATACGGCAATGTATTGTGTACTGCCAAAGGGTGAATTGCCCATCAATGATTTTATAGAAGGCCTGGATGGGGAGAAATGGGAAGCTATCAGGGAAAGTATAGCTGAAAGGAATGACGTTAAGCTTAATCTCCCCCGCTTCAAAATGGAGTACGGAATTAAGAGCCTTAAGGAAAGCCTGACAAGCCTGGGTATGGGCAATACCTTCACCACTGGCGCCGATTTTTCCGGCATACGGGGAGACCTTTGTATAAGCGATGTCCTTCACAAGGCCATTATCGAGGTCAATGAAGAGGGCAGTGAAGCCGCAGCCGTAACAGCGGTGGATATGGTGGTGACAGCCGTAGTCGAGCCCATCGAATTCATCGCGGACAGACCATTTTTCTTTGCCATTGTTGATGATATAACCGGCACAATACTGTTTATGGGTAAAGCTTATGATTTGGATTAGGCACTGATTTGCTCCGTTAAAATATGGCAGAAAGACCTATATTTTGTTTGTCGAACAAGTTGTCTATTTGGGACATGTTGTGTATAATAAAATAGTGGAAACAATTTCATGCAGAGGGACACATGGAAGCCTTTTCCTTGTGTCTCTATATTCGATATACTAATCATTTTATTTCATCCCAGTAAGCACCATTGTTGATCTTAAAAA
Source organism: Firmicutes bacterium UBA3941 (assembly GCA_002385665.1). Classification (GTDB taxonomy): domain Bacteria; phylum Bacillota; class Clostridia; order Caldicoprobacterales; family UBA3941; genus UBA3941. Next base: position 12,318 of record DGDX01000069.1, on the reverse strand, counting down.
CCTATGCCCCTCTCGATAGATTATGGAGGAAGATTAATCAGGCACCTTTGTCACTTCATGTTCTTCATAAAGGTGATTTAATCCATATAAAATCAATACAGGAGGATGAGCATATGAGCAATTCAACCAGAGCTATCAACAGTCTGCCCCCGGGATGGGGAGAAAACGAGCAACCAGTGGTAGAAACGAAATTGCCCCTTGCCGCCCAACTTTTCACTGTGGCGGATATGATGTCAAAGGATCTTCGGGGGACCTTGAAGCTGGTAAAGGAGGCCGGCTATGACGGAGTGGAATTTGCCGGCGGGCTGAAGTTTACCGCTCAGGAAATCCGCTATGCCCTTGATGAAGCCGGGCTGCAGATTGTGGGATGGCATACACCATGGGAATACCTGTCTCCGAACAACATCTATTCCACCATCACCTATAACAAGGTACTGGGCAATCAGTTCATTATCGTTCCCTGGATGCCGGATGAGACCCTCTACACCCGTGAAAGCTGCCTGAAGTTTGCAGCCGAGTTGACCTGGGTCTCCGATGTTCTGGGCATGCATGGAATGGTTACGGGCTACCACAATCATGCAACGGAGTTCCGTCCCACCGACGACACCGGGGAGCTACCCTGGGACATCATCGCCCAAAACACCCCTTCCAATGTCATAATGCAGAACGATATCGGAAACGGTATGCGGGGCGGTGGGGATATGATCGAAATGCTGAGAAAGTATCCGGGCCGTGGAGTAACGGTACATATGAAACCCTACTCCCCTGAAAGTCGGGACACCTTCTTCGACGACCCCAATTGCACCATCGACTGGGACGAATACTTTGAGATCGCCCGTAAGGAAGCAGGAGTCCGCTGGTACATCGTGGAATACATGAACAATATTCGTTACCCCAACGATCCCATTGCTGCCCTTGCCGCTTCGGCAGAATGGTTCAGGAGCCGAAACGGAAGATAAGGCTTTAACTTCAACCGACCAATCCTTTATTTTATGATACCTATTGCGTCTTTTGCCTATAACTTTCTTTTGCTATCAGTATATAAACGATAAGGAGCTAATTAGGTTGACACAAAATAATGTTAATGATTTACCGTCGGAAGATAAGTTGCGTGAAAATCAATCAACGTTACAGTTTGTTAAATATGCTGCACTTAACTTTGTCTTTTATATTACAGTCTCACTGGGAGGCTATATCACCGTATTCCTTGAATCCATCGGATTTAATCCCCAGCAGGTCGGGGTTGTAACGGCACTTAATTCCGGTGTGGCTGTCTTTTCCTCACCTTTTTGGGGCATGCTGGGGGATAAAATGCGTTCCCTCAAAAAGGTGCTCAACTTCATTCTTATCGCAAGCGCTATTCTGTTTGCCCTTATACCCCTTACAAGTGGGGTTAGTATCTGGGGAATATCCTTCTTATTCTTCCTGATACCTGTCACAATGTTCTTCAATAGGCCTCTCATGTCCCTTGTGGACAATTGGGTATTGGACAATGCCAGCAGGGAAAAGCTCAATTACGGTGCATTGCGCTCCTTTGGCGCCCTTAGCTACGCCCTTGCCAGCTTTGCCCTTGGATTTATCCTACCGAAAACCGGGGTGGAATTTGCCTTCTATGCAAATGCGGTTTTTACCCTCCCGGTTCTCTTAATGATCCTGTTCACAAAAACGGCCAATGACCAGGCCGCCGGCAAAAAGTCTCTCAAGTTTAGTGAAATGCAGTTTAGCAAGATATTCAAAAACTACTACCTGATAACATACATAATTTTCACTGCATTTCAAAGAGTCCCCTTTCACTGCTCCATGACCTTTCTTCCCTTTCTTGTTACCGCTGTAGGGGGAGATCCCGCCAAGATGGGCATTATCATGGCTGTAAGGGCCTTTGCGGAAATACCCATGATGCTGCTTCTAAAACCCCTCCGGCAAAGGCTGCCGCTGTACTACATCATTATAATTGCATCCAGCCTTTTTGTTGCGGAATGCGTCCTGCTTTTCTTCGTCGATAGCTTTGCCATGATTGTCCTTGTATCGGTGCTTCATGGAATTGGAAACGGGTTTATGTTGCCTACCAGTATCAGCTATGTCTTTTTCCTTGCTCCGGACAATCTTAAAACCACTTCCCAAACCCTCCTTGCATCAACCAACTCCATCGCCGGGGTTCTGGGGGGAGTTCTCGGAGGTGCCCTCATAACCTTACTGGGCATCAAGCAATTCTATCTGGTAATTGGCCTTTCGATGCTGGTCATCCTTGTCCTGTATCTGTTGAGTTTTCCTTTTGGGGAAAAGGTTCTTGGCATAAAGCGCCCCGGTTTGAGTCTTTATTAAGTCGGATATAAGCACATGTGAAAGCCCGGCTCCGGCCGGTTTTCGAATAAAAGTATCATAGGGGGTAATACAATGGAATGGAAACCTAGAAAGAAGCCAAAAGAGGTTCGAATCGCCTTTATAGGCACCGGTATTCAACAGCGTTCTCATATGAGGGTCTACCAAAACATACCCGGTGTAAAGTTCGTTGCCGCATGCGATATCATTGAGGAAAAGCTCAACGAATTCTGCGATGATTATAATATCGAGCACCGCTATTTAGACTATCGTAAGATGCTGGAGAGAGACGATATCGACGCTGTGGATGTAACGGTTCATAACAACTTGCACCTTCCCCTGGTCCTTGATGTACTTCGTTCCGGTAAACACTGCTACTGCGAGAAGCCCATGGCAGGGTCCTTTGCCGATGCAGTCACCATGTACAAGGCCAGCGAAGACTATGGCAAGATGCTGCACATCCAGCTGGGACGTATATATGACGCCGCAACCGTTGCCGCAAAGGATCTTATAGATGCCGGTAAGCTGGGCAAGATCTATCATGCCCGCTCCTATGGCTACCGTCGCCGTGGCCGTCCCTACGTTGACGGATATGCCGAAAAGGAATTTGACCAGTCATGGATAGCCCAGCACGGTGCCCTGTTTGACATGGGGGTTTATCATATCTCCCAGCTCCTCTACCTCATGGGCCTGCCGAAACTTGAAAGGGTAACGGGCAAGGTATACCAGGAGTTGGATATGGACCCCGTCCGCAGGGAGATAAGCCAATTCGACGTAGAAGAGCTTGGTGTAGGTTTTGCCTACTATGAGAATGACCTGACCCTTGATATCATTGAATCCTGGGCGATCCACGGCGGTCCCTTCCCGCCCTCCTCCATCTATGGTTCCAAAGGCGGCATATCCCTTGGCGGCGGCTTTGGTCCTCCCAGTGCAGACCCAATGGAAAATGCTTTCACCTTCTATGATGAAGAGCTGGGTTATCCCAGGGTAATCAAGCTGGACCTTCAGGCAGAGATTGGTCGACGGGCTCAAGTGGATCCCAACTACCATCACTATGTCAATTCCCAGGCCCATTGGATAGCTGCTCTCCGCGGCGAGTGTGAGCTGCTCCCCACAAAGGATATAGCTCTTGAAACCATGCGGGTCAGTGAAGGGCTCTTCCTCTCCAGCACGCTGGGTAGGGAAATCTACGCCGATGAAATCTCAACCCTCTCCAAATCTACTGCCCTGAGAACCCAGGAGACTCCGTTTGGTACCCTGAAATATGATTTCTGATTCATAGGTTGACCACCCACGGATATAGCCGGAACAAACAACGTAAGCCTATATCCGTGGGTGGTTCTTTTACTGCAAGGTATGTTTAAGATAGTAGTGAATAGTGAAGGGGGAATCATTATGAATAAAAAGCTTTCCATCATGGGTTATTCATTTCACGGACTTCTCTCGGAGGGACGCACCGATATTTTTCACTTTATGGAAATGGTAAAAAACCGTTACCGGGTCGATGCGGTTGACATCTGGAGCGGTTTCGTACCCGAATCCCTGCTCAATGAAGAATCCGCCAAAAGGATAAAAAAATCTCTCGATGAATTGGGATTGGTTGTAGCCAACCTCTGCATCGACGGCCCCTATGTACCCTGGGCCCCTACCGCAGAAGAGATTGAAGGCAACCGCGAGCGCATGCTGAGATTTATCGACTTTGCCACAGTCATAGGTGCCAGGACTATCCGTGTAGACTTCTGTCCCTGGGGTACAGGCGGTGAAATGCCGCCCGAGGCTTTTGACATCATCGTTGAACGCTACCGGGAATATGCTGAGATCTGCTACAGCAGGGGCATGAAAATCGGTCCGGAGAACCATTTCGGCTGGGACAACACTCCAAAGTATCTTAAGGCGGTAAAGGATGCCGTCAACCATCCCGGCTACGGCCATCTCTTCCACTTCACAAATTTCCAGGAAGAGCCGGAACTGGGCAGGGAAATAGCCATGTCCTATGTCATGCATACCCATGTGCCCCCATACACGATCATGTCCGGTGTAGCCAAGGATCATATGAGGGATCTTATCAAGGCCGGATATGACGGCTATTGGGGTGTTGAGATCGGATCGGATATACATTGTTTTGAGCGGCTGGCCTGGCATCTGGCCTGCATCAATATCATCCTGGCTGAGCTTGAGGAAGAGCTGGAGGGTAGCGGTAAGATTGTGGATTTCCTGACGGATATAGTCAAGCCCAGGGGCAGATAAGCCTCTTCTGTCTTCCCAGCTATAGCAGTAGGCTGTTTTGAAACCTTTAGGCCGGATATTGGAATAACTAATAGCATGATGCTTATAGAATGATATCATAAAGGGGTATCCCATAATTGGGATGCCCCTTTTAAGCTAACATGCCCTTCAGAATATTTAGTTCGACTTTACGTACTAGGGTAATGGCTATTCATCGCTCCTTTACATCATCAACATAACGTCATCGTTGAAGTTTCAAAAAAATCTATTATAGTTTTTATATGGCGAGCGTTAATAGTAATGTATTTTTTGAAACTTCCTACTTCCGACATCGATTTGGAGAAAACTAAGGCTTATTCCATTTGAAAAGCCTATCGCTTCCAATCCGGCGTCCTGCCGGAATAAACCATCCTCCCATAGAAGACGTACAGCATTCAATAGCCTTTACCCATATCTAACCAGTATAAAAATCCCCAAGTGCTATAGTCAGTCCTTGATATGGGAAAGACTGCTCCTGAAAGGTCTGCCCGCTATCAAGCGCGTACCGTCGGAATAACCTTCCTCCCTGTCTTTGAGTTCATTGACAAGAATCCTCCTTAGATACTCTATCCTATCCCTGTATTCAGCATCATCTATTGCATCATGCAGCTCCTGGGGATCCTTCTCCAAGTCGAAGTATTGCTCCTGGCCTGTCTGGGAATACCATATATACTTGTCCCTTTCGGTTACTATATAGTGGTTTGAAGCAGTACCGAAAGTATGCTCTCCATGGAGGTACTCCCTCCACTCCGCTTCCTGTCCCATTGCCAGGGGTAACACGCTCTTCCCATCTATGGTATCGGGTATTTCTATACCGGCGGCATCAAGCAGGGTAGGCATAATATCCCTTAGTTCGACTATGCTGTTCACGGTTGTACCGGTTTTTAATCCCGGCAAATTATTGCCCGGGTCATATATGATAAAGGGAATTGAAGCACTGCCCTCGTAGGGTAGGGATTTCCTGAACCAGTCATGGTCCCCCATCATATCCCCGTGATCGGAAGTAAACAGGATAACGGTGTTGTTTAGTACATTCTCATCGTGCAGGGCTTGCAGGAATCGGCCTATCTGGTGATCTAAATGGGTGATGCTCCCATAATAGCCTGCCCTTGCCCTCCTCAGGGCCTTTTGGCTTAACCTTCCGCCAAATCCGTTATAGATCAGGGGATCCTGCAGGTCATTATCCTGAACTACCCAGTCCCCTATAGGAGGATCCGGCATCTCCGCGTCTATATACATATCATAGTAGTATTGCGGTGGATCCAGGGGAGAATGGGGCCTTACGAAGGACATCATAAGGAAGAAGGGTTTGGTGGGATCCCGCCTCCTTAAGAAGTCTATGGACTCGCTAACTACCCAGTTGGTGGGATGCAGGTGCTCGGGGTAGACCCAGGGCCTGGCAACCCATGAGTTACAGTCTAAGCCCGTATCGATGATATCGGCAACATCATGCCCCAGTTTCTCCCTGAGCCAGGGCAGATAGTCATCGGTGTTGAACCAGTTTTCCGAAGCCTTGGCATCTTTATTTCTATAGGCATGAAGGTAGCCATCGTGAAGCAGCACATTGTGGAATCCGCAGAGGAACCTCTGGGGATGGACATGCATCTTCCCAACGGCCTGGGTATGATAGCCCGCCTTGGCAAATTCCCCGGCTACATAATGGTCATAATTCCACCTAACCCTGTCTTCGTACCCGACCCTGCCATGATTTTTCTGGGCCAAGCCCGTCATAATAGCAGCCCTGGAAGCGATACAGGTTGGTACAGCCGAATAGGCATTGGTAAACATGACCCCCCTGTGGGCCATGGTATCCAAATGGGGAGTCTCCACTACCGGGTGTCCCAAAACACCCAGGCAGTCTCCCCTCATCTGATCTACGGTGATAAGCAATACATTTGGTCTGTCCATTTCTTCTTCCTCCCCTTTCTTTTTTATGGGATGCTAGTAGCCTGGGGGACCTTAAGGCCAAGCACCTAAACTTCTACTCGAAGTTTATATTCTTGGACAGCTCTACCACCATTCTACACTGGTTGGCGCTTTTGATCTCTTCCCCATGCACTACCATATCCTTAATGGTTATATCCCTGATCATATGGTCTGCATCGTATCCTCGAATAATTGAAACCGGGAAAGGCCCGTCTACAACCTGGATATTGTTAAAAACAATGTCGCTGACCTGACCCCTCTCCTCATCGCGGCTGTACTGAGAGAATTGAACTTTAATATCGATGAGTTTTTCCCTGGAGTCCTCCACCCTGATATTGTCATACCTGACATTTCTTATATGGGCCCTGTCTCCATTGTGGATGGTAAAGGTACCACCTGACTGATAGCCCTCGAATTCACTGCGTATGACATCACAGTTTTCAAATACTATATTGCTAATCTCATCGCATCGGGTTTCATAACCTATTTCCAGGGCATTCCCAAATTCAGCGTTCCAGAAGACGCTGTCCGATATTCTTACGTTCTTTACATTTTTGTGTCCGGCTTCATGCTGATAGTCAACCGCCTTAATGGCCACGCAGTCATCGTTGGATCTTACAAAGCAATTGCTGATACTGACATCCTCGCTGCCCACCACATCAATGCCGTCACCGGTCATAACGAAGGTTATTACATTAAGATCTTTGATAACGACATCCTCACAGGCAATGGGTACAACATGCCAGTTGGGTCCATCCACTATTGTTATGCCTTCGATGGTTACGTTTTTACATTCCACCAGCTTTATCATCTGCTTCTGCTGGACATCACCCTGCCTATGCCACTTACTGCCGTTTAGTATCCCACGACCCTTTATGATAAGATTATTGGCCCTATAGGCGCAGAATGAGCCGTATACTACCGCGCCCTCGTCTATGTACACGGTATCCCCTTCATGCAGCTCCATTTCACCGATATCGTACACCTTTCCGGATTCAAAATAATGGACCTTATCATCGCCCTTTTTAGGCCTTGCCTCTTCCATTGGGTTGATCAGTATAAACAGAGGATTTAATATATCATCATCGAACTCTACGCTCAGCTTCCGGGGGCCCTCTACGGTAAAGGACACCCTATTGCCCTCTATCCTGGGTATTATGCCGGAAATCAAGGGCCTTACCTTTACGGTTTTAAAAGGCTTGTTGGATGTGATTTCCACCTCCATGGTTCCCTGTCCCGAAAGGATGGCATAATTGGCTACATCGCAGGTATAAACAAATACTTCCTTCCCGTCGACGGTTAAACTATAATCTTCCGCCGGAGGGATTTGTGGATCTGGATTTTTCACGGATATCCGAGTTTCTGTCATTTTTTTACTCCTTCTCTTTTCTGTAATGAAACATCTTTTTGTTTTGTAACTTGTTTTGTATAATAGCTTCTTTGTTAAAAATATCTTTTGCTTAAAATATCTTTTGTTTTGAAATACCTTTTGTTTAAAATATCTTTTGTTTTGAAATATCTTTTTTGTATTAGCTTATATAAGGTCCTACGCCAGGCAGGTCTCAACCATACTCTCCCCTTGCAGGTTAAACATATGGTCCCGGTAGAAGGCCACCCTTTGATCAATTTCCCTGTAGTCGATGGTTCCATCCTTTAGGAATTGTTCTACGGTGGGCAGGTCTGGTATTCCTGCCCTGCCCCCTACCCTGGTACACTTTATGGCCGATACGGCACTGGAAAATCTGGCTATATCCTCTACATCCCAGCCCTGTATCAGGCCGTAGATAAAGGCTCCGTGGAATACATCCCCGGCTCCCGTAGTATCCATGACCTTCACCTTAAAGGCAGGCATTTCGAAATATTTATCGCCATAGACACCCAGGCATCCATGTTCCCCAAAGGTGAAGATGACTATGTCGGGGCCTTCCTTCTGTATAAGCCTGCAGTTTTCTTCATGGTTGTCGTCCTGGAAAACGGCTCTGTAATAGAATTCAGAAGCTATAAAGACGTCGATCAATCCATAGTTTTTCTCTATCTCTTCCTGGTAGTAGTCGGCATCGAATACCACCGTGTTGCCCTTCTCCCTGGACCACAGGGCTGCCTGCCTGGTCACAGGGGTCATATGGGACAGGTGCAGATAGTCCCCCTGGGTTATATATTCCCTGTCCAGGTCTTCCAGGGTCAACTTCCTTAAATTTGGCTGCCGTCCAATAAAGCTTCTACCCTGGGTTTCCTCTTCCGAAAGGCAGATGCAAAAGGATGTCTGTCCGTTTGGGTCTACATACAGTCTGGAGACGTCAACATCATGCCGTTTAAAATCATCTATGAGAAATCTACCAAAGGCGTCGTTGCCTACGACCCCCACCATTCCCGTCTTTACACCCAGTCTACCCAGGGCCACCAGAGCAGATGGGACCTTTCCACCCCCCTGCCAGCTATATTCCTCAAGCCTGCAGGATTCATTGGTTTTCGGAATTTTCCTGGTATGGATGAGAAAATCCATAACCGGGTTTCCAATTCCTACGACTTTAATCATTTAGTTCTACTCCTTTATGGTGTATTAATTTAATGAATTTTATTTCAGATGTTTGAACTGTGGCAGCCATTTTGCCTGTGCCGCAAACATCCTATCCACCATCTCCTTAACCTCCCTCATGGAGCAGACGGCAGAGGTTAGGGGATCATACAGGCAGGCATGATAGATCTTTTCCGGATCCCCTTCAAAGGCCCCTTCCACGGCCAGTTCTTCGCAGGAAGCGTTTATCTGGTTTAATATGGCCAGCTGCGGGGGTAGGGGTCCAACATGCAGCGGTCTTAACCTGCCCTTTGATGCTAGGACGGGCACCTCTACACAGCAGCCTTCGGGCAAATTATCAATAAGCCCAAAATTGCGTACATTACCATTGAACTCAAACATCTCATTGTCACCGAATACGGCGTTAAATATATAGGCGGCATACTCAGTTCCCCGGTTAAGATCGATTTCGCCTTCGATCCATTTGTTGAACTCGGTGATTCGCCTGTTCTCGTAGGCCTTTGCATCGGTCATCGATTTTTCCCGCCTTTCCATTATATCCAGGCCGGGATTCCATCCTGTTCCATGGGTACAATACTTCTCGATAAGGTCGGGCCGCTTGCGGAACCAGGGATTGTATTCCGAATTATGTCCGCTGGACTCGGTTACATAGTAGCCAAGATGCAGAAACATTTCGTTGCGCACCTGTTCCTCATTGTATATTTCTTCCCTCTCCGTAATTGCCTTGCGGATGAGGGGATAGGCGTCCTTTCCATTCCATTTGAATTCCAGGTAATGGGCCTGGTGGTTTATGCCGGCGCATGTGTATGTTATCTCGTCCATGGGGGCACCAATCCAGCGGGCAAGCATTTCAGCCGTTCCCTGTACGCTATGGCATAGGCCGTTTATGGTTACTTCGGATACGCTTTGCATGGCCCGGCAGAGCATGGCCATGGGGTTGGTATAATTTAGCACAATGGCATCGGGACAGTATCTTTCAATGTCCTTTAATATGTCAAGCATGACCGGAAGGGTTCTTAAGAACCGGAATATTCCGGAAGGACCTCTCGTGTCCCCTACATTCATTGATATTCCGTACTCTTTGGGGATAGCCACATCTGCAACAGCCGCTTCAAATCCCCCCACCTGGATGGTAATGAGCACCCCGTCTGCATCCTTGAGTGCCTCGACACGATCCGTGGTTGCAGTCACCGTTGCGGGATAATTGCCAGCGGCTACTATCCTCTCAGCAGCACGCCTGGACAGTTCAAGATTGTCCGGGTTTATATCCATCAGGGCTATTTCACAATCCTCAAATGCCGGAAAGGTAAGAATATCCCGTACCAGGTTCCTGGTAAACACTACGCTTCCTGATCCAATAAAGGCAAACTTCTTTCTACTCATAACAATCTCCTTTTTGCTTTCCGGATCGGAATCGAACCAAATCCGGAAGTATTTTATTGAAGTCCTATATCAGAACTTTAGCATCACTTTTCCTTTTATTTTTCCGGGTATCCTATAGTCCTCAAAGGCCATCATTGCCTCTTCCAGGGGAATAACTCGATCCAAAATACTGCTAACATCGATTTGTCCTGTTCGTATGAAATGGGCTGCTGAACGCCATGGCTTCCCGGGAAAAATGTCCGAGTAGGACATCCAGACCCCATGCATGCTCAGCTGTTTCCGTGAAAACCCCTGATAGAAGAGTTCAGGTGGAATAGTAACGTCCTCATTCATGGTACCTATCAGGGAAATACGTCCATTGACCTTGGCTATTTTAATACAGTTGTTGATGGTGACCTCCTTACCCACGGCTTCCACCACATTTTCCACCCCTAATCCGCCAGTATCCGCCAGGAAGGCATCCAGGAAGGATGGGTCGGAGGTATTATAGCAGCGATATGCTCCTGACTTTTCCGCCAGAGCCAGGCGTTCATCGTCGCTGTCAAAGGCATAGATATGTCTGGCCCCCATGATTTTAGCTGCCTGCAAAACCAGGTTCCCTATGGTGCCCACACCCATTATGGCAATATCCGTGCAAGGTTTAAAGTCCATTAGAAACAGGCCGTGCATGGCCACCGAGGCCGGCTCCACAAAGGCGGCTGCCATGGGATCGATACCTTCCGGTAGCTTCATTACGTTGGTGGCAGGAAAGACATTGTATTCGGCAAACCCACCGGTTGTAGCCAGGCTGCTCCCGATAAAGCGCGCACTGAGGCATTGGCCATAATTGCCGTCCAGGCAATTTGGGCACTTGTGACAGACTAAAAGCGGTATGGCTGCCACAAGGTCTCCTTCCTTAACATGGGTTACATTGGACCCCACCTCGACCACCGTAGCAGAAAACTCATGGCCCAAGGTCACAGGGAAAAATCTGACCTTTCCCTCCAACACCCTGGGTATATCCGAACCGCATACGCCGCAGTATTCGGTTCTGATCAACACCTCATCCGGTCCGCACTTTGGCATGGGCAGGTCCACAACCCGAAGGTCCATCTCTCCAAACAATTGTAGTACCCTAATCGTCCTCACCCCTCATATGATATTTTTATATATGTGGACTGGACTGCTTTCTTCCAGTCCTTAGAAATCCACTGACAGTTCCACCTTATCCAGGATCTCCCTGATCCGCCTCAGTTGAAAATATTCTGCGGGGATATCCCCCGGCAGATACTTCTTGTCGGAGTTAAACCAACCAAAATACAGGTTTTTGAAGATATCCTGCAGCTCCTTCAGCTCAAACAGCCGTATGGTCTTGGCCTGGTCCCCTACCCTGATGTTCAACCTGGCTGATACTTTCATCTTCAGGTGGATTTCACCCTTAAAGGGGGATTCCGGCCCATCGTCGATGCTGTACACACCTTCAGCGGGGCTGTTATTCTTTAAGACTGACACTCTTACATCGGATAGATAGCCCCTGTTTACAAATGGGCTGTTTCTTATATAAACTGGGTTGGTAAATGATACGTTTCCTGCATAGTCGTAGCATTTGGCTATGATAAAGCTGTCCTTTCCAAAGCTTAAATACTCCTCTGCTTTGAAATGGTTCGCGTGGATATTGTATTCCTTATGTACCTCTCCGTTAACGATAAGCTGGACCCTGCTCAAGGCAGCCTCATAACAGGCGAAGGCTTCCATATCAATATGAAACTTCTGGTCTTCGGTATATTTTAGGACGGCTCCGGGCAACTCGCCGTCTACCTTAAGGGTAACCAGGGGTCCGGTAGAGACTATATTGCGGCCCTTTTTAATTGCATCGCAATAGGCATCCAGACTGTCTCTTATACACATCT
>DGDX01000084.1 GCA_002385665.1 Firmicutes bacterium UBA3941 | reverse complement strand
CCTTTGCCTGGGAAGGGTCGAAGGTATAATGTATGACATTGGCGTGTTTACCAATCTGTCCCAGGATCATTTGGATTTTCACGATAACATGGAAGAATACAGGGACGCCAAGGCCAGACTTTTTGACCAATGCAGAACTGCCATTATTAATGTGGATGATGAGGCAGGCAGATGGATAATGGATAAAATTACCACTCAAACCTACACCTATGGCATATGTAAAGACGCGGATATATATGCGAGAGAATTGGAAATCACCGAAAGGGGTGTCACCTTTAACCTTCATACACCTCATGGAGGTACAGGAATAAATCTAGGTATACCCGGTATTTTTAGCATATATAATGCTCTGGCTGCGGCCAGTGTATGCTATAGTCTGGGTATTCCCCTGGATTTTATAGCCCAAGGGCTGGAGGCAGTTAAAGGTGTAGATGGACGCTTTGAGCTATTGGACACCGGTACCGATTATTCGGTGATACTGGATTATGCCCATACTCCCGATGGTTTGGAAAACATTCTAAGGACTGCCAAAGGATTTGCAAAAGGAAAGGTAATAACCCTCTTTGGATGCGGCGGTGATAGGGATCAAGCCAAAAGGCCCATTATGGGGGAGATTGCCGGAAAATATTCGGACTATTGCATCATAACATCAGACAATCCTCGCAGCGAGGAGCCCATGGACATAATTATGGATATTGTGCCCGGGGTAAGAAAAACAGATTGTCCTTATACTATAATAGAAAACCGCAGGGAAGCCATCGAATTCGCTCTGACCCACGCCAAGAAGGATGATGTGGTTTTACTAACCGGAAAGGGACACGAAACATATCAAATACTGAAGGATAGGACCATACCCTTCGATGAAAAGAAAATAGTTTTGGAAATACTAGGCAAAAATGAACGGGAGTAGAATAGATGAAATCTTTTACTGTAAGACAAATAATAGAGGCAACTCAAGGAAAGTTGTTAAACGAAGATCTTAGCCTTTTAGATATTTCAATAGATGGAGTGAGCACGGATAGCAGGACAATTAAAAAAGGTCAACTCTTCATTCCACTGGTAGGGGAGATTTTCGACGGACATTATTTTCTGGACCAGGTTGCAGAAAAAGGGGCAAAAGCTGTACTGGTACATAGGGACGACACAGGTTGGCTGCCGGAACTCTATCCACAAGTGGCAGCCGTAAAGGTGCCAGATACTCTAAGAGCTCTCCAGGATCTGGCATCGTTTCAACGTAGCCGGTTCAATATTCCTGTAGTGGCCATAACCGGGAGTAACGGTAAAACCACGACCAAGGATATGGTTGGACTGGTGTTATCTAAAGGCTACAATGTACTAAAAACTCAAGGCAACTTAAATAACGAAATCGGTCTACCCCTTACCCTTCTACAACTTGATGATCATCACCAGGTTACCGTAGTGGAGATGGGAATGAGCAACCTGGGAGAAATACACAGATTAGCAGAGATTGCCAGGCCTACAATCGGCATTATCACCAATATTGGGGTATCCCATCTTCAGAATCTGGGGACCAGGGATAACATCCTCAAGGCCAAGATGGAGATCTTCGATTTCTTTGGATCTGAGGATTGGGCCATACTCAACGGGGATGACGAGTATCTAGGTCGTGTAGGAGATGAAATAACCTCAAAAACACAATATTATGGTACTCGGGAAGACGCTGATATCAGGGCTCAAAACATAAAAAATTTAGGAGAAGAAGGAGTGTCCTACGATCTCGTAATTGACAGCCATCTGTATCCCATAAAAGTATCTATTCCCGGTAAACATAATGTGTATAACAGCCTGGCGGCTGTTGCAGTAGGTAGATTACTGGGGATAGGTATGCACGAAATTATTCAGGCATTGAAGGAATTTCGCTCAGGGGACATGAGGCTCAATATCCTTACTACCAAGTCTGGGTTAAAGATCATAGATGATGTATACAATGCAAGTCCGAATTCTATGATAGCATCTTTAGAGATCCTAAAGGATCTTGGAGGAAAACGAAAGATTGCCATCCTTGGTGACATGCTTGAGCTAGGAGAATACTCTGAAAAAGGTCATCTGGCCGTCGGAGAAGTCGTAGCCCAATGTGGTATTGACCACTTAATCACCGTTGGCCGTGAGAGCAGCTTTATAGACAGGGGAGCACGGGATTTTGGAATGTCAGACACAAATATAACACATCTGGATTGTAATAAAGACGTAATAGGTATCCTTAACACAATGTTGAGGGTAGGCGATACTATATTAGTAAAGGGGTCGAGGGGCCTAAAAATGGAAGAAATAGTAGAATACCTAAGAGGTTGGGAACGAGGCTCCGAAGGGGGAGATAGGTAGTGGACAGAATTATCTATTCAGTAATAATATCATTTGTATTTACTTTAGCCCTGGGGGTAGCCATTATTCCCATGCTTAAGAGGCTAAAATTGGGGCAGAACATAAGAGACGATGGTCCCAAGTCCCATTTTGCCAAGGCTGGAACGCCTACCATGGGCGGTATTATGTTTATCATTCCCATTGTTTTGGTTTCTTTGGCCCTAACCACCAGAAGCTATGACTATACCATAGCTGCCGTGCTGGCCCTTCTAGGATTTGGTGCTATCGGGTTTACAGATGATTTCATTAAAGTCTATATGAAGCGTTCTCTTGGGCTCAGAGCCTATCAAAAGCTTTTGGGACAGATCTTAATTTCCGTTCTATTCGCTTTGTATGCGTATCGGAGTGTGGGCAGCAGTGTATACATTCCCTTTACCAATATCGAGTGGAACCTGGGTTATTTTTATGTTCCCATTATAGCTTTTATAATGGTAGGTACTGTTAACAGCGTAAACCTAACCGACGGCCTTGACGGTCTGGCTTCAGGGGTTACCTTGATCGTTTCCATGACTATAAGCATTATAGCTGCCTTTGCCGGTTACG
Source organism: Firmicutes bacterium UBA3941 (assembly GCA_002385665.1). Lineage (GTDB taxonomy): Bacteria > Bacillota > Clostridia > Caldicoprobacterales > UBA3941 > UBA3941. The sequence continues at coordinate 20,133 of DGDX01000084.1, read as the reverse complement.
CTATGGAGGAGGGCGGTCTCGTTAATATAGGACATAACTATAAAAACCTATCGATATTTGCGGCGGCTATAACCGGATCTTGTCTTGGCTTTTTAAGGTTTAACGTCCATCCTGCCAAGGTTTTTATGGGTGATACCGGTTCTATGGCTCTGGGAGGCGGTGTAGTTGCGGCAATGGTCTTACTAAGGATGCCCCTATTGCTCCCCATAATCGGCGGGGTCTACATGGCAGAGTCATTATCGGTTATTCTTCAAGTTATATCATTTAAGAGTAGGGGAAAACGTATATTTCGGATGAGCCCTATTCATCATCATTTTGAACTGGGAGGCATGCCTGAGACCAGGGTGGTGGCAATGTTTATGATTGCAACAGCTCTTCTTTGTCTCATAGGCTTGTTAGCGGTTTAGGGGAGAGTATACTATGGATTACAAGGATAAAAGGGTTTTAGTTGTAGGCCTTGCCCGCAGTGGGCTGGCAGCAGCCAAGACTCTAAGCGGTCTGGGGGCTAAAGTTATAGCCAATGACATTAAAAATGAGGAGGAACTCAAGGATGTTGTAGAAGAGCTTAACCCTATGGGGGTTGAATGGGCCTTGGGAATCTCCCCTATGGATTACCTAGACAGGGTAGATCTCATCGTGTTAAGTCCCGGTATACCCATAGATGCGCCCTTTGTACGAAGTGCACAGGAAATGGGTATAGAGGTTATAGGTGAAGTGGAGCTGGCCTATCGCCTTTGCAGAGCACCCATTGTTGCTATCACGGGAACCAATGGAAAGACGACTACTACTGCTTTGGTGGGAGAGATCTTCAAGGCAATGGGAAAGAAAACGTATGTGGTAGGCAATATAGGTATTCCCTTTGTCGGAATTGCAACGGAAACTTGTGAATCCCATATTGTAGTAGCAGAAATTAGCAGCTTTCAGTTGGAATCAATCCAGACCTTTCACCCTAGAGTATCAGCCATACTGAATATCACTGAGGATCATCTTAATAGACATAAGACTATGGAAAATTATATAGGATTGAAGGCCAGGGTTTTTGAGAACGCTACCGAATCGGATTGGCTTATTTTAAATGGTGACGATCCACTGAGTTCTAAACTGGCTAATATGACCAAGGCTAAGACTCTTTGTTTTAGCAGGACCAAAATCCTGGATAAAGGGGCGTGGTTGGAAGGTAATACCTTAGTCCTGGATATAGGTAGGGGCAGGGAAATGGTATGTAAGGTCAACGATATATTCATCCCTGGACCCCATAATCTGGAAAACGCCATGGCGGCGGTTTTGATAAGCAGGGTAATGGGCGTAGATACACAGACCATGGCTGACGTATTGAGGGTCTTCCCAGGTGTAGAGCATCGCATCGAACTGGTTCAAACCATTGGCGGTGTTACTTTTTACAACGATTCTAAGGGTACCAATATAGATTCCACCATCAAGGCTATAGAATCTATGACGGCACCCACGGTATTAATAGCCGGAGGCTATGATAAGGGTAGTAGTTTTGACAGCTTGATAGAGGCTTTTGGAGATACCATCAGTCACCTTGTGGTACTTGGCCAAACATCGGAGAAGATCATGCAGTCTGCTAAGGATAAGGGCTTCCAAAATGTTTATAGGGTAAATACTTTGGAAGAAGGGGTAAAAAAGGCATACAGCCTAGCGCAACCCGGCGAAAATGTCCTCCTTTCCCCTGCATGTGCCAGTTGGGATATGTTCAAGGATTTCGAAGAAAGGGGAAGGATATTTAAAGAGTCTGTAAGGGTTCTTGAGGAGGAGAATCGATGAAAAAGAAGCCCATGGACTACCCCATCTTTATTACGACTATCATATTGGTGTGCTTTGGTATAGTAATGGTATTCAGTTCCAGCTTCTATATGGCTCAATATAATCCGGATATTCAGGATAGCTATTATTTTCTGAAAACTCAGTCTAGATGGGCAGCTATTGGCCTGTTGGCAATGATTTTCATGTCCAATTTCAGTTATTGGAGGTTAAAAAAATACGCTAATCTCATGCTTATCGGGGGAATAGCGTTATTGGTAGCACTTTTGATATTTGGCAAGCCATTTAATAACGCCAAACGTTGGTTTATTATAGGAGGTATTAGTATACAGCCCTCCGAGATTATGAAGTTTGCTCTAATAGTATTTTTATCTGCCAGCATTTCAAAAAATAAGGATCGAATAAAAAAGCCTATTACTGGATTTGGCTACTACCTAGCCATTACCGGTTTGATATTCATATTAATTTTCTTGCAGCCTAACCTGAGCACTGCAAGCAGTATAGTCATTCTGGCCATGGTCATTATGTTTGTAGGCGGAGCCAAATTGTCGCATTTTGCAACCGTCATGATTATGGGTATTTCAGGTATATATGTTGTACTTCAAAATGTGGACCCAAGCGATTACCGAGTAAAGCGTTATCTAACCTTTTTAGATCCCTGGGCAGATCCTTTGGGTGATGGCTTTCAGGTCATTCAGTCCCTATATTCCCTGGGTTCTGGGGGTATATTTGGGATGGGCTTGGGGCAGAGTAGACAGAAATATCTATTTCTACCCTATGCAGAAACGGACTTTATATTTTCAATCATAGGTGAGGAATTGGGTTTTATCGGAGCCACACTGGTTATTGTTTTATTCTTGATCCTAATTTGGAGAGGAGTTAAAATTGCTCTGACTGCCCCCGATCTTTTTAGTTGCCTGTTGGCTACTGGGATAACTGCGGTTATTGGTATACAGGCAGCAATCAATATTGCCGTTGTTACATCCTCTATGCCGGCAACGGGCTTACCCCTACCCTTTATTAGTGCAGGAGGGTCCTCATTAGCCTTTTTTATGGCCAGTATAGGAGTGCTTCTTAACATATCAAAATATTGCAAGGCGACCTAAGGATGGGGTAAAATTAGTCACACCTCTTTTTAGAATGCATATCATGATAGGGCAGGATAGCTAATAAGAGAGGTGTATGCCGTGGCAAAGTTTGTAATTACCGGCGGGAAAAAATTAGAAGGCTCGGTTAGGGTATCGGGAGCCAAGAATTCTGTTCTACCCATTTTGGCTGCTGCCCTATTAACCACCAAGGAAATTATTTTAAAGGATTGTCCGGATTTAGCCGATATAAAAAAAGTCATTGGAATTTTAGAAGCTGTTGGATGTAAGGTGAAAAGAGAAGGTAGCACTTTGATTGTGGATCCATCCACCATTACCACTTGGATAATCCCGGACAAGTTTGTCAAAGAAATCAGATCTTCCATTATATTTTTAGGGGCAATGATCGCAAGGCTTGGAAAGGCCAAGGTCACTTACCCGGGAGGATGTGAAATAGGGCAAAGACCCATAAATCTACATTTGGAGGGTTTAAAAAAGCTGGGGATAGAAGTAAACGATTCCTATGGTTATATTGAATGTCATGCTCATTCCCCTGTGGGAGCTGAAATTCATTTGGATTATCCCAGCGTTGGAGCTACGGAAAATATTATTCTGGCAGCCACTGCAGCCCATGGTTATACTATAATCCGCAATGCCGCCAAGGAACCGGAGATAGGCGACCTACAGAATTTTATAAATGCCATAGGCGGAAAGGTATGCGGTGCAGGCACAAGTACCATAATAGTAGAGGGTAAGCGGCCCATGAGGGGGGCAACCCATACTATCATTCCAGATCGTATAGTAGCAGGGACTTATCTAACCGCGGCAGCCATAACCGGCGGTGAGGTGTTAATCGAGAATGTGATATTGGATCATATCTACCCCGTTGTCGCGAAGCTTAGGGAATCAGGGGCCATTATTAAATCCGTCGGGTCGGCTGTACTTATAAAAGGAAGGGATAGGCCATTGCCTATATACCATACTACTACCCTACCTTATCCGGGTTTTCCCACCGATATGCAGGCGCCATTAATGAGCCTTCTATCCGTATCATCAGGTACCAGCGTTATGGTGGAGACCATATTCGAGAATAGGTTTAAGCATGTTCCGGAATTAATACGCATGGGCGCCAATATCAGGATAGATGGGAAAACAGCGGTTATTCAAGGTGTTGACAGTTTAAGGGGCACGACGGTTACTTCCCACGATCTTCGGGGTGGTGCTGCATTGGTCTTGGCCGGACTAAGGGCTGAAGGACAAACCATTGTAGAGAATACATACCATATCGAGCGGGGATATGAGTGCCTAGAATGCAAACTAAGGAGTCTGGGTGCAGAAATAGAAAAAATCTAAGCTTCAAGGACAAGGTGGTCGAATGAGAAACCCAAAGAAAAGAAGACATGCATTCCTAGTTCTGTTGTTGCTCCTGGGCATAACGGGTATTGTCTTTATAGGAACTGACGGTTTTCAGATTAAGGAAGTTACAATTGTTGGAAATGGTAAGATTTCAAAAGAGGACATAATAAAAAGAGCTGGGATCCCCCACAATCAAAATATCTTTAAGCTCAATAAGCAACTCATTAAGGAAAGGTTGGAGACGGAGCCCTATTTGGAGGTTCTGTCCATTAAGAGGCAGTACCCCAATGGAGTTATAATTACTGTGAGAGAAAAGGAAGCGGCAGGGGTTATTCCATACTTAAATTCCTATTATGTTATAGACAGGGATTGTTATATAATGGAAATAGCCGATTCTTTAGATAATTGCCAGTATCCTTTAATTCGAGGAGTACAGATAAGTAATTTTCTGGTAGGCAAAAGACTCATTGCTTCAGACGAATATCAATTAAAGGTCCTCTCTAGGATCCTTGAATCCCTTAAGGATTTGGGATTGGAGGATCAAATTTCTGAAATAATTGTGGACAACCCCGAGGATGTTGAACTAATACTAATTAGTGGAATGCGGGCCAAGATTGGACAGGCAATAGAAGTAGATAAAAAATTGATTTGGCTTAAAAGTCAGGAAATGCAGGATATCTTGAATGGTATATCAGGTGGTATATTGGACTTAAGTGTCCCCTCAAAACCGGTTTTTTATTCAGATGAAAGTTGAGGTGAACTCATGAAAAAATCTGCAAAAGGGCAATTTGCTCTGACCATTGTTAGCCTGATCTTGGGTCTTATGTTGGCTGCACAGTTTAAAAACGTGCAAAAGGTAGGCGGGAATGTATCAATTCAAAGAACTCAGGAGCTAACAGAGTATATAAAGAAACTGGAATCGGATAACGAGAACCTTCTTAATCAAATTAACGAATATAAAGATATTATTAGCAGCTACGAGAATACATCACAGGATGAGACCTTGTTAAATGAGCTAATAAGGACCAAGAGTCAAGCCGGGCTGTTGCCTATGGAGGGGCCGGGGGTTGTTATTACAGTAGATAATCTTCTTATAAGCGGCTGGGACGGAAACCAGCAAGTTTTTCAAAGTGTTCATTATGATGATCTCTTGAGATTGATAAACGAGTTAAATGCAGCTGGTGCGGAGGCTATTGCTATTAACAATGAAAGAGTAATTTCCACAACGGAAATCCGAAACGCAGGGGATTATATTGTTATCAATACAAACAGACATTCAGCTCCTTTTGAGATAAAAGCCATCGGCAATCCGGATAACCTGGAAGCTGCATTAAAGCTTTTAGGAGGGGTTGTAGACAACTTGAGCCAAATTCTGGATATCTCCATTAAGACCGAGGAGAGGATCACCATTCCTAAATATGAAGGTACCGTAAATTACAGGTATGCTGAGCCTCTGCAGGAAAATTCGTGAGGGATACAGATGAAAATAAAGAAGGATATTTGGATACTGACCTTTGTTGGGATACTGGCTGGTTTTTTTGCAATAAGGGCTTTTGAAGCTCAAAACCCTCAGCTTGGGTTTAGCAATATGCTGTCCCCCTATACCCTGGATCGATATTTTCAGGATAGATCCATAGCCAGTATAGAATATTACTTAAATCAGACAAAGGCTCTTGAAGAAAGCAAGGCTCTTTTATTGGAAGAAATTAGAGAACTGGAAAAGATAATATCAGAACATGAAGAAACAGCCGCTGCCAAGCTAGACAGGGGAGAGCAAATCCGACAAGAATTACAAGATAGCAGGATGATAGCGGGAATGTTGGATATTGAAGGACCCGGTGTAGAGATCATACTGGATGATAGAAAAAGGGATACCATTTTAGATAGCGATACGGATATGATTGGCTATTATATAGTTCATGACAGCGATCTTCTTGAAGTGGTAAATGAGCTTAGGGCAGCGGGAGCCGAAGCAGTGGCGATAAACGGTGTAAGGATTACAGGGTCATCCAGGATAAGCTGTGGCGGGCCTACCATTAATGTAGGCAAGGAGCAGCGATTTGCTCCCCCGTTCATTATTCATGCCATTGGAGACCCGGAGGTCCTGACTTCTTATTTCCAGAGAGATGATAGTATCTATCAAACCTTGATGTTCTGGGGATTGAGATTTGAAATTAAACAAAAGGACGTGATACAGATACCGCGCTATATCGGTGACATAGAATTTAGATATGCTAAACCTATAAGGGAGGATGAATAAGATGTTGCTTCCATTGCTGGGTGTAATTATAGGGATTGTTCTGGGACTCTTGTTACCGCTACAGATCCCCATGACTTATGCACCGTATATGTCTATTGCGGTTTTGGCGGCTCTAGACTCGGTATTTGGCGGAATGCGAGCAAAGCTCGAGGATAACTTTGAGTCCGATATCTTCATCTCGGGATTTTTTGGTAACGCCTTTTTGGCGGCAGGGCTGGCCTATATAGGAGATAGATTGGATGTCCCTATATATTTGGCTGCTATCTTCGCCTTTGGCATAAGATTATTCCAAAATTTTGCTGCCATGCGCCGACACTTTTTGACATATTTACGCAAAAAGTCCGGTATAGGTCAGGAAAAATAATTAATTATGTTATTCCGTTTTATGGTGATTTATGATAACATAAAGAATATATTAAACATATTAATCTAAATGCTATTGTCACTACATGATCTACAGAATTCTCCGTTTAGATACGGGATTTTCACTGGATAGGCCGGTTAATGGTTGATTATTCGCTGAAAAAGGAATTAGGGGAGGAAGGGAAATGCTGGAATTCGATATTGATATGGATCAATTTGCTGATATAAAAGTGGTTGGCGTTGGGGGTGGAGGAAATAATGCCATAAATAGAATGGTCCAGTATGGTCTAAAGGGCGTAGAATTTATTTGCATTAATACGGACAAGCAGGCATTACATATATCCCAATCAAATATAAAGATACAAATAGGTGAGAAGCTAACAAAGGGACTTGGTGCCGGGGCCAATCCGGAAATTGGACAAAAGGCTGCAGAAGAAAGCAGGGAGGATATCCAGCTGGCACTTGAAGGTGCGGATATGGTATTTATTACTGCGGGTATGGGGGGAGGTACCGGCACAGGGGCTGCACCTATAGTGGCTGAGATAGCCAAGGAATTGGGTATTCTGACTGTAGGAGTGGTTACAAAACCCTTCCTCTTTGAGGGACGACAAAGGATGACCAATGCTGAGAGGGGTATAGTTGAATTAAAGGAAAGGGTGGATACCCTGGTAACCATACCCAATGACAGGCTACTGCAGGTAATAGAAAAGCGTACCTCGATGGTTGAGGCCTTTAGGATTGCCGATGATGTTTTAAGGCAAGGGGTACAAGGAATTTCAGACTTAATAGCCGTACCAGGTTTGGTTAACCTGGACTTTGCCGATGTGCGCACCATAATGAGGGAAAAAGGTCTGGCCCATATGGGTATAGGTAAAGGTAGCGGCGACAGCAGAGCCATTGATGCCGCCAAGCAGGCTATTCAGAGTCCCTTGTTGGAAACTACTATAGATGGAGCCAGGGGTGTGCTCCTAAACATAACCGGAGGAGCTAATCTAGGTCTTTTTGAAGTCAATGAAGCAGCGGAGCTGGTAGCCCAGGCAGCTCACCCAGATGCCAATATAATTTTCGGAGCTGTTATAGATGAGTCCCTGGAAGACGAACTTAGGATTACGGTAATAGCCACCGGTTTCGAACATGAGAAGGCCCAAACCTCCAGAGAATTAAAGAGGAGCATAGGTAGAGCAGCTGATTCACAATTGCAGCAAGAGTATCAGGAAGACGATCTGGTAATTCCTACATTTTTAAGGCGGGGCAGAAGCTAGGTAAGGGTGTATAATTAAATTATAGATTTTTCATCACCAAATTAATATGCTATAGTCATGTGTAGATACAAGCGACAATAAAAAATTGTCGCTTGTTTTTTTTATTCAAGTACACAGTTCTACAAGATTTTAGATGGATGTATTATATAATAAGGACAATACATGGAGAGAGTGTGGTCGTGGTGTCCATAGAGTATAGGTACCTGGATGTTATATGGTTTGATAATCTAATCATGAACTATATACTCTTATGGACCGTATCCAAAGTATATAAAGATGAAACACCCCGATGGAGATTATGGATAGCATCCTGTATAGGCGCAATATATGTTGTACTATTAATCACAACCAATAACAATATACTGGATAATACGATAACAAAGATCATCCTATCTATCTGTATAGTATTGATAGGATATAGGTATACATCCTTGGCTAGGCTTATTAGGCTCATAGGCTTATTTTACGCCTTAACTTTTATTTTTGGAGGAGCAGCTTTTGGAATATATTACTTTACTGAAGATATTATCACCATAAAGAAGGGGATATTCTATTTAAGGAATTTCCCTGCCAAAACTATATTTTTGTCATCTGTGATGGTGGTTATCCTGGTCCGTGGTTTATGGTCTAAAATACGAAACAGGCGGCTGACCACCAGCCTTATCTATAGTATTGAAATAAGGCATAAGGGAATGGATTTTATACTAAAGGGGCTATTGGATACAGGGAATTCACTGTACGATCCCATTACCCAAAGTCCAGTCATTATTGTAGAATATTCCAAAATACAAAAGGCTCTGCCCATGGAGATAAGGGATATCTTTATATGCAATAGGGAGCAGGATATAGATTATATAGCGAAAACTATTTCAGAACCCCAGTTTAGTACCATATTTCGCCTAATACCTTATTATGCGGTAGGCAAGCCAGGAGGTTTCTTAGTAGGTTTTAAACCCAGTAAGGTCTTGATTTTCCTTGATGGCAGCTGGCATGGGACGGATGATGCAATAGTTGCTTTATCCGCAAAGGAACTGTCGAAGGATGGGCAATACCACGCCCTTATTCACCCGGAAATGGTATTTAGTTTAATAGCTACTTGATTGTTAGAAAGGAGGAAAATAGGATTGAGTAGAATTTTTATTGACAAGGTTCGATATCGTCTGTTTCTTATCTGGCTTAGAATACTTAAAAAATTCCCCTTCCTTAATGAACTGCCCATATTCTACATAAGTGGGAGTGAGGCATTGCCTCCACCCTTAAGTAGTGAAGAGGAGATTGACCTGATAGATCGCCTGGCCATAGGGGATAAATCTGTGAAGAGTATATTGATAGAGAGAAATCTAAGACTAGTTGTCTATATTGCCAGGAAATTCGAGAATACGGGGATAGGATTGGAGGACCTGATTTCCATAGGAACTATAGGACTTATAAAGGCAGTCAATACCTTTGATCCAAACAAAAAGATAAAGCTTGCAACCTATGCTTCCAGATGTATCGAAAATGAAATACTCATGTATCTCAGAAGAAATGGAAAAATAAGATCAGAAATCTCCTTCGATGAGCCATTAAACATTGATTGGGATGGGAACGAATTGCTCCTGTCGGATATTTTAGGAACAGAGAACGATATGGTCTATAAATTCATTGAGGAAGAGGTGGAACGGGAACTCTTAAACTTGGCTATGGATAAACTGACTATCCGGGAGAAAAAAATAATGGAGCTTAGATTTGGATTAAATGGTGGTAAAGAGCAAACTCAGAAAGAAGTAGCAGATTTTTTAGGGATTTCCCAATCATATATATCAAGGCTGGAAAAGCGGATAATTAAGAGGCTTAAGAAGGAAATCTCCGAAATGGTATAGTCTATATCGCCGAAATTTTACATTAACATACAAATATTGTAAATCCAGTTTTAGAATAAAAACCTTGGTCCGGGGCAATACTTCGTCTATAGAGCTAGCATCTGAGGTTTCAGTTTTGATTAATCTATGATTGATTTGACCAACTCTATTACTGAAACCATTAACTATATCCTACTGCAGACGGACGGAGGTTTTGGTATGCTTGTAAATAAAGTAGAGATCTGTGGGGTGAACACTTCTAAGCTGCCGGTACTATCAAATGAGAGGATGAAGGAGTTATTTGCTCTTATGCACGCGGGTGACGAAAGTGCAAGGGAGGAATTTATACAGGGAAATCTAAGGCTGGTTTTGAGCGTTATAAAGCGGTTCAACAACCGCGGAGAAAACATTGACGACCTTTTTCAGGTTGGGTGTATCGGACTTATAAAAGCCATTGATAATTTTGATTTGTCACATAATGTAAGGTTTTCAACCTATGCTGTCCCCATGATAATAGGGGAAATCCGAAGATACTTAAGGGACAACAATTCCATTAGAGTAAGCAGATCCCTTAGGGATATTGCCTATAAGGCACTTCAGATAAGGGACCAATTGATAAACAAAAATTCCAAGGAGCCTACAGTTACAGAAATAGCCGATGAACTCAATATTCCCAGGGAGGAAGTTGTTTTTGCCCTGGATGCCATACAGGACCCAATTTCTCTGTTTGAACCAATATACAATGATGGTGGGGATGCTATTTTTGTTATGGATCAGGTAAGTGACGAAAAGAATTTGGATGATACATGGCTGGAAGGTATTGCTTTACGGGAAGCAATGAGTAAGCTCAACCAACGCGAAAAGCTCATATTGACCCTCAGATTCTTTGAAGGTAGGACCCAAATGGAGGTCGCTGACGAGATTGGAATTTCACAAGCACAGGTATCACGTTTAGAAAAGACAGCTCTGAATCATATGCGCAAGCATATATAAATCCGCGCTTTGCTTTATTTTATATTGCAATTGCGAGTGCAATTGCTTTTGTTGTTTTAGAGGATGGATACTTCTTTCATACCCTCGTCCAGGAAGGAATATAATATATTAGTTCAATAGAACAGGGGTGGTGGGTATTATGGCAAAGTCGTCAGACTTTCGGCAAAAGGAAGTAATTAATATTAGAAATGGTAAAAGGCTTGGCGTGATAGTTGATATGGAATTTGATCTTCAAGCCGGTAGAATAACAGCGATAGTAGTCCCTGGGTCAAATAGATTAATGGGGTTTTTGAAAGGAGAAAAGGATTATGTGATACCTTGGGATAGGATAAAAAAGATAGGTGACGATGTCATTCTGGTGGATGTAGACTCCAATAGATTTGAGAATTAAATGAAAAAATGGGCTAACTATAAAAAAGCCTAGACAAGTATGGAAAATATAGGTACAATGGACAAAGAGTTAGACAAATTGTTGTCATTTAGGAGTAAGGGGTCAGAAACGGAGGTTTGTACTCATGAAGTGTCCTTTCTGCGGCAGTTTGGATAGTAGGGTTGTGGATTCCCGACCTACAGACGAAGGTGCTAGTATTCGCAGGCGCAGGGAGTGTATAGAGTGCGCAAAAAGGTTTACCACCTATGAGAAGATTGAAACATTGCCAATATTCGTCATAAAGAAAGATGGCAGGAGAGAGTCATTTAATGGAGATAAGATAATGGTGGGCCTTGTTAAAGCGTGTGAGAAAAGGCCCGTAGCTATAAAGGATTTGGATAAGCTGGTACAGGATATTGAGAAGGCCGTATACAACTCTCTGGAACAGGAAATAACCAGCGAAAAAATAGGACAGATGGTTATGGAAAGGCTTAAGAAATTGGACGAAGTTGCCTATGTACGCTTTGCGTCTGTGTACAGGCAATTCACTGATGTAAACAGTTTCATGGAAGAATTGGAAAAGATCATACGTGATAGATAAAAGCGAATTACTCGCACACAAGAGCCATACAAAGGGCTCTTTTTTTATTCGAATACAACTAACACGACCTGGGCAATATAAGTGTGATTAAGAAATTCGTAAATATATAGATGATTCCATTGCATTAACCGTTTTCCGAAGATTACAGGATCGATTATAAACATAGTTCTTGCAGTAAATCAATAATAAATGAATACATAAGATGAGGTGATAATATTGTCTGTAGGTCTAACTTTGTTAGTTGTTACGGGGATTCTATTCCTCTTTGGAATAGGTCATAATATATTGGATAGAATGCGGCTAAGCGATAAAGCTGCGTTATTTTTCATGGCAGGGATTCTAATCGGTAGTTTTATACCTAATATTCCATTGGGGAAGAGGGTCTCTATAAATATAGGTGGTGCTATAATCCCCCTTATACTGGCCATATATGTTTTCTCCAAGGCAGGGACTACCAAGGAAAGGATTCGCTCTGTTCTGGCTTCTATTTTAGCTGCGATAGGGGTGTATGTTGCCGGTAGGATTCTTCCTCATGAACCGGAGACCATGATGGTGGACCCTAATTATGTATATGGCATCATAGCAGGGATAATAGCCTATCTGTTTGGTAGATCCAGGCGTGCTTCATTCATAGCAGGTATAGTCGGAGTATTATTGGCAGATGCTGTTCAGGGTATAGTAAATTTTACCAATAACATATCCGCTCCGATACGATTCGGGGGAGCGGGGGCTGTAGACGCTGTAGTTATATCCGGTTTTTTAGCGGTTATTCTGGCAGAAGTAGTGGGTGAACTACGGGAGAAAGTGCAAGGTGGTACCAAGAAAAAGCAGATGGGCTTTCACGATGGAGAGTTTGTCAACCTAGTTGACTTCGATACGGAAGAGGAAAGGGAGGATGAAGGTGCAAAGGGGAAGTAGTCCTATTAAGGCAATAGCTATATTTCTGATTGTATTGGCGGCTGTGCTGCCAATGAGTGAGACAAAAGCCGATAATTGGTATGAGGAAGAGCCGGGCTTTTTTACCCTTTTCGATGAAGAGGGTGGAAGGCTTACAGTTATGGCCAGCGAGATGTTTAAGGATGATGAGTACATCAGTAGCGATAACAGACACTATTCTATCTATAGAGTAGATAAGGAAACAAGGAATGCCTATGCTAAATTTATCGGTGAGATAGAGCTACCCCAGTTCGAAGAAGTAGTGGATACATCCGTCGAGACTCTTGCCCAAAAGGACAGGGAAAGAAGCATTCTATTATATTGCACCCATAGCGATGAATCCTATGTCCCCAGCGATGGAAAATCCAGTATTCCATCTCAGGGAGGTATATACGATGTTGCAGAAAGTTTTAAGAGATCCCTTGAAAAGAAAGGTATAAAGGCGGTACTGGATAAAACACCCCATGATCCCCATGATGCGGGTGCCTATCGCCGGTCCAGACAGACTGCTATGGATCTCATTAGAAAGAATACACCTGTGGCTGCGGTATTTGATATCCACAGGGACGCTATACCCAAGGAACATTACGATACCATGGTAAATGGGGAGTATATGAGCAGGGTGAGGATTGTTATAGGTAGAAGCAATCAAAACAGGAAGGCCAATGAACAATTGGCATACAAGATAAAGGCAATAGCCGATAAGGCTTATCCGGGTCTTATTAAAGATATATATATTGGAAAGGGAGAGTATAATCAGGAACTGTCCCCGCGTTCCCTCCTATTTGAACTTGGAACCCACGAGATAAGTAAAGAAGCTGCCCAAAAAGCGACTGATAATTTAGCGGATGTGGTACACAAGGGTATATTTGGAGGTATATTTAAATCCAAGGAACCGTCTGAAAAGGATCAGGACAAAGGACAGGCACAAGTGCCAAAAGAGAAGCAATTTAAGGTAAGTCCCATAAGCCAGGAGGAAAATAAGGGTGCAGGCAGGGGTATAATGTGGTTTGTCATAGTAGCAGTGGTAGGTTTTGTTGTCTTTACTTTAATTAGCAAGAGCGGTGGTGAGATTAAGAGCAGCTTGGAGAACATAACCGGAAAGAAGAAGAGGGAATGATCAATGTATATTAGGGGGAATGGGCTTGAAAGTTATCTATTATGGCAGCACAGCCACCTATGCAGCTTATGGTATGGCAGCAATTCATTTAGGTATATACAAAAAAGAGAAGATTCCCTGTCATGATGATATAATTAGGCAATGGAATTTATGTTTTAATGACAGCTACCAAAAAGGCAATCTAGTCTATTTGGGTCTTGATGCAGAACTAAGGGAGGTATACATTATTGGATGTGGTGTTCACAGCAGGATGTTGAAAAAGTCATTTAAGGGTTTCGGTGACCTATATGGAATCGATGATGCTATATTCTATGTGGACGCCAGCCCCTGGGAAGGGATAGTCAAGTTGTTGGTAGCCCTTTCCATGAAATTTCCTATGATTGAACCTATTACAAAAAGATTCTATATCCATTGGTATAAAAGGATATTTCCCATATGGACAGACAGGGTCCGGATGGAATGGGAAAAGCTTTCCGGGTGGGGTAACTCATGAAACTTTTTTATCATTGCTATGGAGGTGCTCACACGTCCGTGACCTGTGCGGCCATCCATTTGGGATTTTTGCCCCTTAACAGAATCCCAACTCCTTACGAATTCTTATCCATCCCACATTACGACCGGATGGAAAATGAGGATCTGGGAACGCCCCAGTATTTTGGCAGGGACGAGCTGGGCATTGATATCTATGTCATTGGGTTTAAGAATGCCTGCGATATAATGATACCTACCATTAAAAGCTATTTGAATGCAAATAACATCCCATCCAAGGATGTTTTATTTGTAGAAGCCCTGGTGAAGCTCCATCCTATCACTGCAATAGGAGGCTTTTCCTCAAGAAAACTGCATTTGATAAGACTGGGCCATCCCCTTACGGTGTGGGGTATAAGAAAGAGCTACCCAATATTCGTAGAATTAGTGTCCGGGGTAAAAGAAAAGCTGCTTCAGGGGTTCCAATAGCTTGACTTTAGCGATAATTTGGTTGATAATAGGACTATAACAAAGCAATTAGCACTAGGTAATAAAGTCTAGTAATAAAGAACTATTATAGCCCCTGACGACAGTTTAGATATACCGGGGTTTACATGATGTGTTGCAATTACTATGGTAATTGCTTCCGATGCTTTAAAGACATAGATAAAAGGTGGGGAAAAAGTGACAAATCCAATAGTTGCTATAGTGGGGCGACCCAATGTGGGTAAGTCCACCCTTTTTAACCAATTGGTTGGACGTAGAATTTCTATCGTAGATTACCAGCCCGGAGTAACGCGGGATAGAATATATGCCGATACCCAGTGGCTTAACACCAAAATGACACTCATAGATACAGGTGGAATAGATACAGAGACCCAGGATGAACTCATGACACAGATGAGGCAGCAAGCAGACATTGCCATAGAGACAGCCCAGGTGATTATCTTTATAGTAGATGGGAAAGAGGGAATAACCCCTGCCGATCAAGAGGTAGCCAACATCTTGAGAATGGCTCAGAAACCTATTGTGTTGGGAGTAAATAAGATAGATGCGCCTCATGAAGAGGATATGGTTTACGAGTTCTATAACCTGGGGATAGGAGAACCCATATCCATATCTGCCTCCCATAAGCGGGGATTGGGGGATCTGTTAGATGCGGTGGTTCAGCATCTGCCCGATACCCCTGATGAAATAGAAGAGGACGAAACCATTAAAATAGCCGTTATGGGTAAGCCCAATGTGGGTAAATCTTCCATAGTAAATAAATTATTAGGCGAGGAGAGGGTTATTGTCAGCAATATACCCGGAACTACAAGGGACGCCATAGATACTCCATTCACTGTAGATGGACAAAAATATGTTATCATCGATACAGCAGGGATCAGAAGAAAGAGCAGGATAAATGATGACCTGGAAAGGTACAGTGTAATTAGAGCTCTGTCTGCCATCCGTAGGTGTGATGTTGCTCTCATGGTTATTGATGCTACCCAGGAGGTTACAGAACAGGATACCAAGATAGCGGGACTCATCCATGAAGAAGGCAAGGGTATCATCTTGGTTATGAACAAATGGGATCTGATTGAAAAAGATACCAACACTATGAATCAATACAGAAGACGATTGATCAACGACTTAGCTTTTATGCAATACGCACCCAGCATCTTCATATCAGCCTTAACCGGACAGAGGATGGGTAATATTATTGATATGGTTAATGAGGTTTATAGTCAATGTACTTTTAGAATAGCCACAGGGGTTCTAAATGATTGCATTATGGATGCAGTGACATTTTCAGAGCCGCCCACAGACAAGGGCAGAAGGTTAAAGATCTATTATGGTACCCAAGTATCTATAAAGCCTCCAACGTTTGTCCTTTTTGTCAATGATGAGAAGCTCATGCATTATTCTTATCTCAGATATTTGGAAAACCATTTTAGAAAGAGTTTTGGACTTCAGGGAACACCTATCAGGTTCATTGTAAGGCAAAGAACCAACTAGAAGAGGGGGGCACAATAGTGCGGTTTATTCTAATAGCTGTGATTGGATATTTTTTGGGGAACATATCCTCATCCTACATAGTAGGAAAACTGGGAAGCAATATCGATGTTAGAGAATATGGCAGTGGTAATCTGGGTACCACTAATGCCTATAGGGTCTTGGGGTTAAAAGCGGGTGCTCTGGTTTTTATAGGTGATGTGATAAAAGGAATTATAGCTACCGTCATCGGTCTCTTGATTGTAAGAGATAATAGTATAGGTGGGCTTATAGGGGGTATAACGGCGGTAGCAGGGCATAACTGGCCATTCCTACTGGAATTTAAGGGTGGTAAGGGCATTGCGACATCCTTTGGTACCATAATAATTTTGTTTCCCAAGGTAGCCCTTATTCTCCTCGTTGTAGAAGTATTGATTATTGTCCTGACGGGCTATGTATCATTGGGTTCCGTAACCGTCGCCATTTTATTGCCCATTCTGACAATAGCCTTTAGGTATGACCCATGGCTTATAGCTGGTGCCTTTATATTGGCCATAATGGCCATCTACAGGCATAAAGACAACATAACCAGACTCTTAAACGGTACAGAGAATAAAATAACGTCCAGGAGTGGATCCAGAGGATTAAAATAGCATATAGAATTCATCTTAAGTATAGATATCCATAAGACAAAACGGACTTTAGGACAGTAGGGGCTGAACCTCCCAACTGTCCTAAATTTTAATGACAACCTGTCATAAACCTTTTCCCATTCCAATATACATTATTATAGATATTTATGTATGTTGAAGCTGTAATGGTGTCTTTAGCAATCCAATGGTTATAAAGACCATCTAATAACAGGGAGGGGAAAGGTGATGGAGAAATTCGACTTATATCGGGATATTGCCAAACGTACCGATGGCGATATATACATTGGAGTGGTAGGGCCGGTTAGAACGGGTAAATCCACTCTAATAAAGAGGATAATGGATTTACTGGTTCTCCCAAACATTGAGAACGAACACAAAAGGGAGAGAGCCATCGATGAGATGCCCCAGAGCGGAGCAGGGCGTACAATTATGACCACCCAACCCAAGTTTGTGCCCGATGAGGCTATCGAGATCACTATTCGTGAGAATGCCAACTTGAAGATAAGAATGGTAGACTGTGTCGGATACTTGGTAAACGGTGCCATGGGGCATATGGAAGGAGATAGCCCCAGGATGGTTCGCACTCCCTGGTATGACTATGATATTCCTTTTGAAGAAGCCGCAGAGATTGGCACCAGAAAGGTAATTACAGACCACTCTACCATAGGATTGGTAGTGACTACCGACGGGAGCATAACTGATATTTCCCGATCAAATTACATAGAAGCAGAGGAAAGGGTGGTAAGGGAGCTTAAGGAGCTGGATAAACCCTTTGTAATTATATTAAATTCCAGAACTCCCAACGCCCCCGAAACTATAAATATGAGGGAAGCCCTGGAAGAAAAATATGATGTCCCCGTTTTATTATTGGATGTAATGAATTTAACCCTTGAGGATATAGATAATATCCTGAGCAACGTCCTCTTTGAATTTCCATTGACGGAGATCCGCATAGATATACCTAAATGGGTACAGAGCCTGGATGATGATCATTGGCTCATAGGGCATATATTTGATTCCATAAGGGAATTTACCCAGGATATCACAAGGGTTAGGGATGTCCATAGAATCAAGGATGCCTTGGGAGATTCTGAATATGTAAATGCTCCAACCATTGCCGAAATAAGCCTGGGGAACGGCAAGGTTCTGGTGGATATGGAAACTAAACCAGGCATGTTCTACAAGGTCCTCGGGGAGATTAGTGGCTATAATATCCAGGGAGACTACCAACTAGTGGGTCTGTTGAAGGATCTGGCAGTGGCAAAGAGGGAATATGACAGGGTGGCCCAGGCCTTGGAGGATGTTAGAAATACCGGCTATGGAACTGTATCCCCATCCATGGAAGAGTTGGTGCTGGAAGAGCCGGAAATAGTAAAACAGGGCAGCAGATTCGGGGTACGGCTACGTGCAAGTGCACCATCCCTGCATTTTATTAGGGCGGATATTGAGACTGAGGTCTCACCAATCGTTGGCAGTGAGAAACAGAGCGAAGAACTAATTAATTATTTATTGGATGAGTTTGAATCGGATCCTGCAAAGCTTTGGGAATCCAACATATTCGGTAAATCCCTTCATGAACTGGTGAAGGAAGGTCTGGCCAACAAGCTGATGAGGATGCCGGAGGATGCCCAGTTTAAGATCCAAGAAACCCTGCAGCGTATTATAAACGATGGAAGCGGCGGGCTCATCTGTATAATTCTATGACCAGAATGATCCGTAAACAGCTCAAATCCCTAGGATTTGGGCTGTTTTGTTATATTTAGGATGGTATTTACATACGGATTAGTATTTAATATACATTATTTTAAGAGTCGAGAGCACATCTTATGAACCGATATCTAGGCTTGACAATTCTAGAAAACACCAATAAGTACGAAAAACGACAAAATGTGACATATATCATTGACAAGGATTAAATTTCCTTTTATAATATGCTGCGGAGTAAACACTCACTCCGGAGAGGAAGAGGTTTATATGTCTCTATTAAACAGAAAGGATAGCATTGTAATTACTGCAATCGAGATTATGAGCGAACTTGGGATCCAAGGGCTCACCACAAAAGAAATTGCCAGAAGGCAGGGTATTTCCGAGGGCACTATATTTAGGTATTTCAGAAGCAAAAACGAGATCATCCTTAGCATGCTAAAGGAATTTTCACGATTTGACAAGGATATAAGGGATTCTGTTTTGGCCATGGATTTAAACTTTGCTGAGACCTGTCGCGTTTGCATCAATACTTATTCAGATTACTATGAGAGCTATCCGGCAATTACCGCCTTGTCCTACAGCTATGACGGACTTATGAATGAGGCTCGGCTTGCAGATTATGTCAGGGGAATACTTAATGCCCGTATTAACTTTATTAAGGAATTAGTAACCAGGGGCAAGGAAAGAGGGGAGATCCCCCCTCATATCGATGCGGAAGGGCTAGCGGACATTATGGGAGGTACATTCCGTACGATCGTATATATATGGAGACTGTCAAAATACAGTTTTTCATTAAAGGATAGAATGATATCCACATTGGACATGATTTTGGAAAATTTTGCTTTAAAATAGATCCTGATAGTTTTTTTTATAATGTTGATCGTAGTCCTTTTCATGATAAAGTCAACTAATTTCTATACTAAACATAAATCCAGTTTTATTAGGAAGGAGGGAAACTATGGAGATAAGTGCATATAGCGAGGAGGATGCCTTGGATAAGGCTTTGCAGGTATTTCGGTGTGAAAGGGAGAGGATAAATGTCGTCCCCATAAAATCGCCAACTTCGAGATTTTGGGGTTTAATAAAGCGACAGGGAGTTTATAGAGTTAGTATGATTATAAATAAAGAAGAAAAAGAATCCGAAAAGACTGATAATCAGGATGGCAGGATAGAGATATCTCAAGGAAAGATTAAGATAATAGATCCAACAGGTACTGGAAGATACCCATCATTGGTAGTGGACAATGATGGTGTGGAAGTATATATAAACGGTGAAAGAATTATAGGTACCTCCTTCGTTAGAGAAAGCGATTGGGTGGAAATAAGAAGCAAGGTTATTCAACCATCAACTGAAGT
>DGDX01000020.1 GCA_002385665.1 Firmicutes bacterium UBA3941 | reverse complement strand
GCCTCGTAGTTGGCAAATCCATAATCCATAAGTTTAGATGCCTCATTAAATCTAGTCTTTGATGTAGGGGCTGCTAGTACGATGGATATTAACCGCAAATTGCCCCTTTTAGCGGTTGCTGATAGACAATACTTTGCCTTGCTCGTGGAACCTGTCTTTATTCCGTCACATCCGTCATAGAAACGAACCAATCGATTGGTGTTGGTAAGTTCTGTGTTATTTTTCGCCTCCTTTAAATTGTCCAACCAAATAGTGCTCCACTTAAAGAATATAGGATGTTTAAGTAGTTCCCTGGACATTATTGATATGTCATAAGCTGTAGAATAGTTGCCCTCATCTGACAATCCTGTGCAATCTGAGAAGCTGGTATTATTCATCCCTAATTCTTTTGCTCTTTCATTCATTCTACTTACAAAGGCTTCTTCTGTACCAGAAATTTTCTCTGCTATAGCAACACTGGCATCATTGCCTGATGACACAATTATCGCCTTTAATATAGCAGAGACAGGCAACTTCTCCCCGCGGTCTAAGAATACCTGGGATCCACCCATACTTGCCGCATATTCACTAACCGTTACTTCATCATCCAGTCCTATCCTACCATCCTCTATTGCCTCTAATGCCAGGAGAGTGGTCATGACTTTAGTGATACTGGCAATGGGCAGCTTCTCATGGGGATTTTTCTCGTATAAAATTGTCCCAGTATCATAATCCATCAATAAAGCTGAAGGAGATTCTAACTCGAAAGGCAAGCCCTGGGAAAAGATATTTAGCGGAAAAAACCATAGTATAAAAAAGCAAAGTAAAAATGCTACTACTTTGATTGACATACTTTTCAACCTGATCCCTCCTAAATATGTATAAAGAAAATCTCATCCAAGTAATAATAGATTTTCCATTTAGTTTGGTTGTTATTCAGTGTATATCGTTCAGCTCAATGTAGTAACATCTTGCTTCTAATTAGCCAATATGTCTATGTAGTATCCGCAATCATACGGGTAAACTATCTTTATTCTACATGTTATCCCTTAGTTGGGCATACATTTGTGTGGTAGACAAATCCGAATGCCCCAGGATTTCTTGAAGGGCCTGGATATCAGTACCTTTGTCTAATAGATGAATAGCAAAGGAATGTCTAAGTGTATGCGGAGTGATATCCTTATTGATTTTAGCTTTTTGAGTGTAATACTTTACAATTTTCCAAAACCCCTGTCGGGTCATTCTCCTACCATGAAAATTCACAAATAGTGCCTTTTCATGGTTGTCACGGACGAGTTTAACCCGACTGTATCTTAAATAGTTTTCTAGATAGGAAATAGCCCTATCTTCCACCTTGGTGGTTCTTTCCTTGCCAGAACTACGACATACTATAGTCGCATTGTTAATATCTAAATCTACTAAATTTAGACCAATGAGCTCTGACACCCTAATGCCTGAACCATAAAGAAGCTCCAACATTGCTTTGTCTCTAATTGACTTAGGATCCTTACCCGATGGTTGGTCCATTAATTTACTAATCTCCGAGGGCGTGAGTATGCTAGGAAGTTTACGCTTACTTTTAGGTGCTTCCAAATTCTCTGTAGGATCTAAAGAGATTTCGTCTATGCTGACTAAAAACTTATAAAAACTCCTTATAGATGATAGCTTCCTTAAAATAGTCGATGAAGATATTCCCTCATCTTGTAGGGCTTTGATATAAGCTTGTACTATGGATTGATCTGTGGTATTAATACCATTAACTCCAGTGTTGAGGACATAGGCTCTATATTGCATGATATCTCTCATATAGCACTCTAGCGTATTCAGTGACACAGATTTTTCATACATCAAATGGGATTTGTATTGCTCTAAAATATCCTTCATAAACCTAAACTCCCCAATACTATGTAATATATAGCCTGGAACAGCATGTATAACTTATTCAACAAAAATTACTAAATTCCTCCTTTATTCCGATACAAATTGTATATCCCGTAGAGTTTTATGAAGAATAAAACTAATTAAAGATCCAAACAAACAAGGGGAAAAGTAACGGTGAGATAAAGGTTTCAATAAGGACTCCGATCAATAGAATAAAAAAGACCAGGCTTAACTTTGTAGTATAGATACCCGGATTGTTACGTCCTTGCGCTCTAAAATAAGTAAACCCTCCCCTCCCTAACCCGGCAGTCGAGTATAATAAAGCAATGATAACCATGGCTATATAGCATGGAACATATATGATTGATTGTGGAAGAATGCATAATAATGAAAACAATACACCACCAAACTTATAGTGCTCAACCATAAATCCAATAGTAAAACCAAAATAAAATCCCCTTATACCAATAAGCGCCAATATGAAGGGACTACCCCATATAAAGAAGCCAAAAATCCAAATAAAAAATGCAGTAGTAAAATGCTGCCATAATGAATGTCTAAAAATAGCCCAATGGTTTATAGGTAGATTTTGTTGACTATGAAAAAATTCTTGGAGGAATTTGCTTAGATAGTTTTTTTGTTGGGAAGGTAATGAAATTACGGTAAAGGCACCAGCCATAATTCCAGTAATTAGAATAAATATCGTCAATAGGTAGGCTATGGAATTTTTTTTTACATGTAAAACCCATGTCCTCTTTAATTCATCAAACAACAGCTGATTCCCCCTTTGACCGATATCCTCTTCCAGCGTGACGAATACTTATAATGATAGGTATGCTTGTATAAAAAAGAATATGCCTTGGGGGGTTTCAAATGATGTATTGGATATATTTATTGATTTTTGGCTAAAGCCTAGTTAAGCCGTATTCCACACTAGCACCTATCCCATAAAAAAATTCACTTTCTTCACCTAGGCTCCTGCCCATGGTCGTGGGATTTAAACTATATTTTGATAAAGAACTGACTATTTTTTTACCACTTCTAATATGTACGGGATGCTTGGTCATGAGTCCCGATTGCTTTAATTGTGTTATAACATATATGAGTTTTTGGATATCCATTATGGGAAGGATAATAGGGATGGAACCCTGAGTAACCTTTTGCAGGACATTTAAAAAATGGTGACTAATACCCCGATGTCTGATACGTGTATCCCTGAAGGAAATTCTAGGGATATAAAGCGCATTTGCACCTTTAGCATGGCAGAAATCCAGATAGAATCCCAATTCTAAACCGCTAAATCCAAATGGAGTACCTGTTCCCATAATTCCTGGGCCCATAGTGATTATGATTACATCCATATTAAGAATGTTTGCTACCAGTTGTAATGCAGTATAAATGTTTACACATTCATAATCCCCACCAAACGCGTTTCCAATGGTCACGGATTTATTCAATAGATTCTTATCCTTTAGGATCTCTATGTTTTTACTCATCCCTAGGGGTAGTGCACCATGATCAGATATGATGCAAGCAACCTTAATTCCTCCTCCGGTACAGTATTTTAAGTGCGCACACAAGGGTACAAGCATGCTATGGAGCTCACCGACAAGTACGAGCTTTCCCTCTAGATTTAAATCTCGGTAGAAGAATCCATGAAGTTCACTTGTCTCCTCCTCAGCGAATAGAACATTAATTTGGTTTGGTGTGTATTTTAACTTCATACCATGCCCTGGTCCAAGAAGTTCTTGATCGTCAGCACTAAAATTACCCATGATAAAATGATAACCTCCTGTACCAAGGTTTAGAGTACAGGCTGTTGTGTTAACCAACACAACATCTCCTTCTTTTAACTCCCCCATCATTTGGATATAATTCATAGCCTTCTTACGAGGATGATCAATATCAAGAATTACTTCTTGTAACACCCTATTGCTTCTCTCTATCTTCTCCACAACCGCTTTTTTATATTCTATCATATGAATACTAAGATCCTCCTCTTTTTAATTGGCCAAAGTTGTCCACCTGTTTTAGTATAGAATTGGAATCAATAATCTCGGAAAAGGACCTAAATTCTGCTATAAAATGCAGTATGAGCAGTATTCCAAATAGTCCATATTTAGTCCAAGGCCTTCCTTCAATAAGGGTATAAAAGCCGAGTGCCCCACCTAGTAGATTTGATCCCGTATCACCCAACATACACCTTTCTTCCATTTCATCCTTGATATAGATTGTTAATCCGCTAAATATGGGTAGAAGAATCCATAAACTTTGGAAATTTGAGAGTAGGGAGATTAACAGCGCAAGTATCGTAAATCCCTTAATTGCCCTGCCCGGACGTAAGTCAAGTAAGTTAATAAAGTTAACGCATAGACAAAATAATATGGTATGAAAAGCTATATCCAATATGTTTGTAAAATAAGTTTTTGATATTATGAACCCAATTATTAGACCCAATACTATTTTGATTATCCCTGTGGAAACATATCCCGACAAGAGACCATTAATATGGTTTTTAAAACCCTTTCTACTGCTATCTCCTAGTGAATCATCCAGGTATCCCATCAAGGTCATGGATAATAGCACAGCTAAATAAATCATTAAGTTATCCTTCCCTACTTGATCCCAAAGTGGTAGTACAGATATTATACAGGGAATCAAAAATACAAGTCCTGCACCATATACCACTTCTCTGCCATGATAGTTACTTGTCCTTAAGCCCTTAGTATATAATAGTAAAATGATTCGGGGTTTTAAATAGACCATTAGGAATATGGCTATAGGAATGGTACTAAAATACAGATATTTGTCCATCAATCTACCCTCTTAATATAATGCATCTTTATTTTCTTTTGCAAAATCACTTTTAGAATATCCAGAAACTGTATACTCCGATGTTTGAATCCCTTTAAGTCTCGCCCTGTCACCCTATGGCATATATCTATTGGTATCTCCATAATTCGTACATCTTTTAAAGCCAGATCAACTGTCATGCCAAATTCAATCCCATACCCTCTGTAGCTTAGCAGTTCATGGGCTAATACTTCCCTTTTGAAAGCTCTTTGACCGGAAAGTACACTACAGCATTCTTTACCTGTCAAGGATTTAAAGCCTACCCGTGATAGTCCTTTAACAAATCCAAATCCTCCCTTGCCAGGTGTAAAATCAATCTTTCCTATGGTTACCTCGGCCTCATCTCTCAATATAGGATAGATAAGCTTTGTTGCTTCTGTTGCAGTATCCCCGATGTCTGCATCCAGGAATACGATGATTCTATTGTTTAAATGTTTCACTCCCATCTGCAACGCATTGCCTTTTCCTTGATTTTTATCCAGAGATAAAAGGTTAACCCCCTCCTTTACTGCAATATCTCCTGTTTCATCCCATGAGCCATCGTCTACAACAAGAATATCTTTTATAATAGGCACTTTTTTAAGGGCCCTTAAGGTAATAGCTAAATTGGCAGCTTCATTATAAGCAGGAATAATAACACCAATATCTTGAGGTAGCATACCCATTGTCAAATCAGTCCTTTTTCCCTAGTGTATTGCTTACTTGTTATACCAAGTAATATACTACTAATTCTGTCTAACTTCTTTTTCAAAAATGTCTAAATCATCTGTTTCTATAGAATCTCTATCCAAAGATTGATCTTCGGGATTTTGGGGAAATAGTTCATTGGGTAAAATACCGTCTGTGCCTTCTGCATATCCATAATTTCCCTTGTCTCCATAGAGTAAAGAAATTAACGAGATCTTTCCATAGAGCGTATTAACATGATCTATGGTTGAAATCCCGTTTTTCTTACACCAGACCGCATCAATTAAATTACTTTCTTTTTTTTCTATTGCAATTATATTAAAATTGTAATCCTTTGATACCCTTACCAGGTTATGTACGAATTTATCTATACCCCGCTTTGCGTTGCCAATACTGCTATAAGCTAAAACAATTGTATTACAGCCATTTTGTATTTTAGCAGATCCATGGGTTAAGCTTAGTCGTTGTATAAGGGGTGTTAATTCTCCTCTTGTAAGACTAATCATGATGTTTTCCGCTAATTGTACGTATAATTGACCTTTATCTAATATTGTTTGAGATGAAACATTGATAGTATTATCCAATTCATATTCTTCCCTAAACAAACTGGCATCAAAGGCAAGACTAGGTCCGATTGATGCACCTGCTACTTTTAGAAGATCAATTATATCTGAATAATCATCCTCACTACCCATTTCTATTAGCGTTATTCTTGAACCATTCAGCTTATTTCTTATAATGGAATTGAACACTGATTCATATAGGGCGGCATTTTCCTTTTCCAGTTTTTCAAGAGTTTTCAATGTATCCTTGAGTTGCTGGTTCTCATTACGCATATTTAGGAATTCATCTTCCAGTCGCTGCGATATCATATCGTATTGTTTTTCCAGTACATTTTTGTTCTGTAATGATATTCCTATAACCATACCCAGCCCTAAGGAAAGAAACATACAGATCAGTAATATGAGATAATATTTAATATTTACCATTAAGAACACCCTCTACAATACCATTTCAGTGCTCATAATCCCAAAAGTATTCTTAAACGCAAAGATATTAATTTATATATTTCCTTGATTAAAGGAGAATTTTTGGCTACTACTGTTAAAGGAAACAGAGCTGCAGCAAATACAGCAGCAATGTACCCTGGTTTTATACGATTCTTATAAAGCTCACTGACACCCTTTGCATCGACGACTTTATGGCCAACCTTCATCTGAATCAGCATTGTGCTGGCCATTCCTGGTCTTCCCTTTTCAAGAAAGTCTATCATATTGGTGTGACTACCAACGGTAACTATGAGTTCAGCATTTTGCTCATATGCTAAGACCAGAGCAGCATCCTCACTGGTACCGATGAAGGGGAATTTAACTGCTTTCAGCCCTAGAGATTCTATCCTCTTCATCCCCGGGCAATTTCCATTGGGATAAGCATGAACTATAATCTCTTTACAGTTCATTAGGCTAATATCGCTAACACTATCCATATCCCCAATAATTATGTCCGGTCGATAACCAAAATCCAACAAGGCGTTTGCCCCTCCATCAACCCCTATCATTATAGGATTAACCTCATCAATGTAAGTACGGATTGCCCTTAGGTCCTCCCGATAACCCTCACCCCTTATCACCACAAGGACATGGCGACCTTTCATATTGATAGACGATTTTGGCAATTTTACCGGGCTGATAATTAGTTCCTTTTCCTTTTTGGCATAATCCAAAGTGTTCTCTATAAAGCTATCCAGTATATTCCAAAGGTTAGATGCAGCTTTATCCATCTTCGATTCTATATCATCTTTAGTTAAGTATGTTATCTCACATAAAGATTTACCGTTAACAGACAAGTACTTATCATTGATTTCCAAAGAATCGTAATTTGAAATTTTATCAAATATATCCTGGCCTACATTGTCGATTATGGGAACACCTGCATTGGATAATATTCTTGGCCCCCTATTGGGATATTTACCACTAATGGATGTGGTCGCGTTAATAACAGCCTTTATTTTTTTGTCAACAAATTGTCTTGCTGCAACCCCATCAATATCCTTGTGATTTATAACAGCAATATCATTGGAAGTTAAATGGGTGATTAGGGCTTTGGTTTTGATATTTTTTTTCGCAGTTCCTCTTATAAGCATCCCTACACCTCTTTAATGTCGCCTATTATCTATCATTTACAAATAACTTCTAAATATGCATAAAAAAATCAGCCCCTTATTTCGGGGCTGACCCTTGACAAGAATTTTCCATAATTCTATTGCTATTCAGCTAAATGTTTCGATTGCATTCTCAATTTGTCTGCAACCATTGCTATAAATTCACCGTTTGTTGGTTTGCCTTTTTCATCATGGATTGTGTATCCAAAGTATTTATTAATGGTTTCGATACGGCCACGACTCCACGCTACCTCTATGGCATGTCGAATTGCCCTTTCTACCCTACTGGGGGTAGTGTTGAATCTCTCAGCTATTCCTGGGTACAGTTCTTTAGTTATACCGCTTAAGAGATCCACATTATTAACGACCATCATTATTGCCTCTCTTAAATATTGGTATCCTTTTATATGAGCGGGTACCCCTATACCATGGATAATATTAGCTATCTCTGCTTCAAGAGAAACATTCCTATTTGTCGCAGAAGATTTTGAGTACGGAAGTTTGGTATTGTTTATTACCATACTGGTGCTTCTACTAGTATAACTGCTATCCAAATCGTTGGTTAACTCCCTTATCCGTCTTATAAGCAACCCTAAATCAAAGGGCTTTACAATATAATAGTCAGCACCTAACATAATCGCCCGTTGGGTAACCTTGTCCTGGCCTACAGCCGAAAGTATAATTATTTTCGGATAGGTTTCAAGATTTTCTTCATTTAATCTCTCCAAAACACCTAGTCCATCCAGGTGTGGCATAATTATATCCAATACTACTACATCCGGCCCCAGTTTAAATATCATATCAACGGCTTCTATTCCGTCATGAGCCACACCTACTACCTCTATATCCTCCTGCTTTCGTAAAAATTCATTGATAATTGCACAAAAATCCTTGTTATCATCGGCGATCAACACTGAGATTTTTTCAGCCATACAGCAACCCCCCAAATATTACTTATATCCCTTTATATACTCATGCAAAAGAATTATTTGACTTTATGCACCAAGATGTCCATTCTATTTTCTTTAGTAAACGTATTCGACAATCAATTGGATTTTCCTTCCTATTATCGATAAATATTTTTTATCCGAAATTAATAGTACTATCCTTGTCCTATATTAATCGTAATCTATTATTTTATTGGATTCCTCCATCATCCATTCGATAAAGATACCGTACCCTTTTTTAGGATCATTAACAAAAACATGGGTAATGGCCCCTATTATCTTACCATCTTGGATAATTGGACTACCACTCATTCCTTGAACTATTCCCCCCGTTCGTTCCAATAATATCGGATCTACTATTTCTATTACCATTCCTTTGGCACTTGCCTGGTTTTGATTATTTATTTTAACAATCTGTACATCAAACTCCTTGACTCCTTCTTCATCAATTGTAGATAAAATCTTAGCCGGTCCCAACCTGACATTGTCCTTGTAACATATAGGCATGGGCTCACCTAAGGTATCAGGGTTAAAGTTCTTATTCATCTTTCCATATATTCCATAAGGAGTATTTTTAATTATTTGGCCAATTACCTTGCGTTTGTTCGAAAATGCAGCTTTTAATTCCCCAGGATTCCCTCTCTTTCCTTGCTTTATATCTATTATCTTTGATTGTACTATTTCGCCATTTTTAATTGATAACAAAGTCCCAGTATCGACATCGGTAATAGCGTGACCTAGTGCACCGAAATGATTCTTTTCGGGGTCATAGAATGTTAGGGTTCCTACACCTGCAGTACTATCCCTAACCCACATTCCAAGCCTGTATTTCCCATCATGATAATCTTCAACAGGCGTTATATTTGTAACAAATATATGGTTGCCTCTCAGAATTTCTAATTCTAATGCTTGATTTGGAACTACATTAACTAATTCTGATAAATGCTCTGCATTTCTGATAGTTATC
The DNA here is from genome assembly GCA_002385665.1 of Firmicutes bacterium UBA3941. Classification (GTDB taxonomy): domain Bacteria; phylum Bacillota; class Clostridia; order Caldicoprobacterales; family UBA3941; genus UBA3941. The sequence goes on along the minus strand of DGDX01000020.1, from coordinate 20,542 downwards.
CCATTTACTTTCTCTATTACATCACCCGGTCGTAGCCCTGCATCCAAGGCTGGATTATGAGCTACTCCATGTTTGTCATAGACCTCCGATATGCCTACAAGTAGGGCCCCCTTTGTATATAATGAAACTCCTATGGAGTTACCACCGGGGTATATAAGTCTCGGTGGAGTCACTTTTACAAACATTTGTTTTATAGGTATAAGCCCAAAAAGTTTAAAATCCAAGTAGACATCCCCCGGGTTGACCGTCTCGATTGATAAGGGTTTACCCATCTCATAAACATGCTGATCCTTCAAAGAGCTTCCATTGAATTTTATGACATCAACATTATTGCCTTCTATCTTTATCGGTAGGGGTATCCTAAAATTTAGAGTTTTAGTATCTCCTTCAAATAATTGGATTCTGTTGGGAATACTTTTGATACCCTGTACGTAAGGTGAATAATTTAATAGCAAAAAAAATAAGGCAAAGGTTACTCCTAATATTCTCTTAAAAGATGATTTCCCCATTCTTCAATATTCTCCTGTCACAACTTTTATGTTTTTTAGTTTTATATAAATAAGGTAACCTCATAAAAGTGATTTATACGAGTTAAGAATGCGTAAAATTAGGGAAAAAAAGAAAGAGCTATTGCTCTTTGCCACTATATGGAAATTTGCTATAGTTTTTAGCTAGTTAGCATGGTACAGGGGTTGAACATTACAAGTTTGTTTTTCATATCTTTGAGAGATTAGACAGACTTATTTTTGTGTTTCTGGGCGGTTCGAATTAATTCCAATGCATGTTCCATGCTAGTCTTTGTTAGTTCTTTTCCACCTGACATTTTTGCGATCTCTTCTTGACGTCCAACTTCATCCAATCTATACACAATTGTTCTGGTATGACCACCTACAACCTCTTTCTGAACCTTATAGTGAACATCTGCCATAGCCGCTATCTGGGGTAGGTGCGTAACACAGATCACTTGGCGCGTTCTAGAGATGTTACCCATCTTTTCACCAATCACATGGGCTATACGTCCACTTGTACCAACGTCAATTTCATCAAAGATTAGGGTGGGAATGTCATCTACCTGGGCTAATATGGTCTTGAACGCTAGCATTATCCGGGACATCTCACCGCCAGATACTATTTTAGATAACGGTTTAACAGGTTCCCCAGGGTTCGTAGATAATAAAAATTCTATTCTATCGTATCCACTGGAGGTTATTCTATTTACTAGATCAGTAGCATCCCCTTCATTTATAGTTGAGTCCATATTAACGTGAAAACTGGATTTGTCCATACCTAGTTCACTTAGCTGAGATAGCAGTTGTTTTTCAAAATATGCGGCTGTTTCTTTTCGCTTCTTTGATAAAACATCGCATGCTTTTATAAGCTTTCGGAGGATTTTCTCTTCTTCCTTCCTTAATTCCTCCAACAGGTCTTGACTATTCTCTAACTCCTCCAATTCCTTTTTGATAGTCCATAGGTACTCCTTTATTTCAGCGATATCTGATCCATACTTTCTCTTTAATGCCCGTATTATCTCCAGACGCTTTTCAATTTCATCTAATCTAAGAGGGTTGTATTCAAATTGCTCCTTATAATTTCTTATTTCCAACACTACATCCTCTAATTGGTAAGACAAGGATTCAATCTTCTCATTTATTTCTTCTAGTTTTGGTTCAATGCCGGCGATCTGATTAAGACCTGACAATGCCTCGCCAATGAGGTCTGTAACCGAAGGATGAATATTAGATCCCGTGTATAAATTTTGGTAAATCGTATTAATGATATGCATTATTTTTTCCGAGTTAACTAATATAGTTCTTTCATGGTTTAGTTCCTCTTCTTCGCCATCTCTTAAATTTGCGCTTTCAATCTCGTTAATTTGGTAGGTCAGAAGATCTTTACGCCTTTCACCATCCATACCAATACCTGAGAGTCTCCTTATCCGTTTCTGTATCTCTTTCCAAGTAGAATATACATTCTCGACTTCTTTCCTCGCCTTTATAGTCTCTTCCCCACCTAACATATCCAGCAATTCCTGATGCTGCTCAACGTTTAAAAGGGATTGATGCTGGTGTTGGCCATGAACATCAATTAGGTATTTACCAACATTTCTTAAAGTAGATAGGGTGACCATCCTGCCATTAATTCTGCATATGTTCCTTCCATTAGCGGTCAGTTCTCGCATTAACAAAAGGGTACCATCGGATTCCATCTCTATGCCAAACTGGCCTAAAAAATCGCCTATGGCGGCTTGTTTCCTAATATCGAATATAGCCTCCACCAAAGCAAAATTCTTGCCTGTTTGTATTAGATCCCTATCGGCCCTTTCCCCTAATATCAGATTTACCGCATCAATAATAATGGATTTACCAGCTCCGGTTTCACCAGTCATAATGTTAAATCCTTTATCAAAATCTAAATTGATTTCATCTATTAGAGCAATATTCTTAACCGATAAATGCATAAGCATTCAACAGTCCCCCTTGTATAAAGCACATGGTCTGTTTTCATTTCCGGCTCTAACGTCCGATTTGTTGAAACCGGTTAATTATATCATTAACTGGTTGATTTTCACGTACAACTACTAAAATAGTATCATCCCCAGCAATACAACCTACAATCTCCTCCCAGCCTAAAGAATCTATAGCAGAAGCAGCAGCTTGAGCACTTCCGGCAATTGTTTTTATCACTATCAAATTATTCGATGAATCCATAGAAACAACGGATTCTGCAAATACCCTTATTAATTTTTGGGAAATGCCGGTCTCGGCATTATCAATAAGGGCATATTTTGAAATTCCAGAGGACGCCATTACTTTCACGAGCCGGAGTTCTTTTATATCCCTTGAAACCGTAGCTTGAGTAACATCAATACCCCTTTTACGTAATTCCTCTGCTAATTCTTCTTGGGTTTCAATATCCATACTTTCGATGATCTCTAAAATCTTAGAATGGCGAGTGTATTTCATCTTGGATCATACCTCCATAACCCTATTCTTTAATGATTTTCTACATACATCATATTATAATTTTCTCGTGGATCAAGTCGAAAAAGTTTTGCTTCTTAGTGCGCAATAGTTGAACATATGTATCAGCTTTCTTTACTAAAATTCTGTCACCACCAATCAATGTAGCCACAGCCTGCCCATCAGCTGTCAAAGCAATGTCTCGGTCAGGGCACATTATTTCTATCTCTATTATATCGTTGCAGTTAATGATAATAGAGCGGGCATTCAATGAATGCGGACAAATTGGCGTAAGAAGCAGGCATTCCAGACTCGGATCAACGATGGGGCCACCTGCTGAAAGTGAATAAGCCGTTGAACCGGTGGGGCTGGATACCAACAAGCCATCTCCTGAATAGCTGTTTATCTCATGACTATTTACACTGGCTTTTAGTTGAATTATTCTAGAAACGAGCGCCTTCATTATCCCTATGTCATTGAACGCAAGAAAAGGGGAACATGATTTCTCCCCCCTGACAATGGTACCTTCGAGCATCATTCTCCTTTCTATATAGTATTCACCCTCTTTTAATGCCTCAAGTGCTTTAGGTGCTTGTGAAAAATCCCCATCTGTTAAAAAACCGAGGTTCCCCGTGTTAATACCCATTATCGGCTTATCCCATAGGGCAGCCTGACAGGCTGCTTGAAGTAATGTACCATCCCCTCCCAAAGAAACAATTATATCCGAAAGGGAGTATAATTGTTGCTCAGGAGTAGGTTCACCTACCTTGATGATATCATGGACTCCTGGTATTACTTGTACCCTCATATCTAAGCTACGGGCAATTTCTACTATCCTTCGGGTCTTTATCCCACTAGGGTCCTTGGTTAGATTGGCTATAAGTCCTATTATTTTCAATAAGCCCCCCCCTTTTATTATGGGTATTACCTAAGTTAAGTTGCCAGGTGGCGCTTTAAATATAAAATTATCAGTGCCATTACCTACATTATAATTCAGAATGTGCTGCTTTAACTGTATCGTCTATGAGGTGTCCATATTCTATATCATTTTTATAAGGACTAACAGTATTCCCCTGCCCTTTATACAAATGTATTAGAAATTCAATATTACCCTTGGGTCCCTTAATGGGAGAAAAAGTTAATCCTTTGAAAGTCAAACCTAATTGAAGGCAGGTAGATAAAACTTCACTTAAGACTTCCTTATGAATATCAGGGGATCTAACAACCCCGTTTTTACCTACCTTTTCTCTGCCAGCTTCAAATTGAGGCTTTATTAGGGATACTATATGGCTGTCGGGTAGTAATATCTCTTTTACTACGGGTAATACAATCTTTAATGAGATAAATGAGACATCTATTACCGCACCCTGGGGCTCGTCCTCCAGGTCCTCCCTTGTCACATCACGAATGTTAACTCTCTCCATGACAACAACTCTATGATCTTGTCTAAGTTTCCAGGCCAATTGGCCATATCCTACATCAATGGAATATACCTTCTTTGCTCCATATTTCAAGAGGCAGTCGGTAAATCCCCCTGTAGAAGCGCCTACATCAATATAGACCCTGTCTTCAACTGGAGGTTTAAAGATATCCAATGCTTTTTGGAGTTTAAGACCTCCCCTACTTACGAAGGGAATGGGATCTTCTTCAACAATTATAGCCGATTCGGGTGATATCAGGGTGCCTGGTTTGTCCACCATTTGCCCATCTACACGCACTACTCCGGACAGAATAATACGCTTTGCTTTTTCCCGGGATAGTGCTAAACCCTTATTGACCAGAATTATGTCAAGCCTTTGTTTTGAGGTTGTGGACATATATATTCTCCTTAACACCGTGCAAAAAGCACTTTATCCTATTGGCTACACTATTTGGATCAAGGTGTAGCAATTGTATTAGCTGATCAACTTTTCCTTGAGGTACGAAAGTATCCGGAATACCTAAACTGATCATATTAATATCCAAACCCTTGTTATTAACATAATTAATAACTGAGCTGCCAAATCCACCCGTTATTACATTGTCCTCTAGGATGATCCAATGGGTATGGCTCATGGAAAGAGATTGTAGGGTATCCTCATCCAATGGTTTTATGCACCTTGTATTAACAACTTGTGCATTTATTCCTAATCCCTTTAGAAGTTCAGCCGCCTCGATGGCAACCTGCAACATTTTACCGAAAGAGAATATACAACAATCCTCTCCATACACTAATGTTTCCCAATCATAAGGATTAAACGGGGTTTTGTTCTCGGAATAGGGCAGTGAAGAAGAATTAACATAACCTTTGGGATACCTAATGGCAATTGGTCCATTAACATGCAATGAAAAATCCATTATATCCCTTAGTTCATTGGTATCTTTAGGGGCAAATATTGCCAAATTGGGTATATGGTTTAAGTAGCTGATATCGAATATGCCCTGATGTGTTTCTCCATCCTCCCCTACCAAGCCTGCACGATCGATAGCAAACCTCACGGGTAGATTTTGAATACAAACATCATGAAGGATTTGGTCATAAGCACGCTGAAGGAAAGTCGAATAAATAGCTACATAAGGCTTTAGTCCACTATTGGCAAGTCCTGCTGCCATAGTAACAGCATGCTGTTCTGCTATTCCAACATCAAAAAAGCGATTGGGATACCGTTCTTGAAATTTTATTAAGCCTGTCGATTCCGGCATTGCAGCAGTGATGGCAACCACTTTGTCGTCTTTACCCGCCAGCTCCACCAATTTGTTACCAAATGCCCCTGAAAAAGTTTCACAAGCTATCCCCTTGGTCCTTCCAGTTTCCATTGTAAAGGGGGGGACCCCATGAAAGAACTCCGGATCCTTCTCTGCATATTCGTAGCCCTTACCCTTTTGGGTGATTACATGAATGAGTACAGGACCTTCCATTCTTGAAGCTTGTCCTAATACATTAATCAGGCTGTTAATATTATGTCCATCAATAGGTCCAAGATATCTAAAGCCCATTTCTTCAAATATCATACCGTGTACCAGAAGTGATTTAAAACCCCTTTTTATTAATTCAATTGATCTGAATATGGGCTTACCAATCCATGGTATTCCATCAAGCATCTTTTGTATGCCCTTTTTAAACCAATTATATTTTGAACTTGACCTGACCTTGGATAAGTGACCAGCCAGTGCACCGACATTTTGCGAAATGGACATCTCATTATCATTTAACACAACTATTAGGTTTGTCTTGGTATGTCCTGCATCATTAAGGGCTTCAAAAGCCATTCCTCCGGTAAGCGCCCCGTCACCAACAACAGCTATAACATGATGTTTATCACAATCCTTAATATCTCTAGCCCTGGCTATACCTAAGGCCGCTGATATAGCTGTACTGCTGTGACCTGTTCCAAAAATATCGTGTTCGCTTTCATCAGGTTTAGGAAAGCCACTAAGCCCACCTAATTGTCTGAGAGAAGTGAACATATCCTTTCTTCCAGTTAAGATCTTATGTACATATGATTGGTGCCCAACATCCCAAATAATCTTGTCAATGGGACTGTTGAAAACATAATGAAGCGCTAATGTTAACTCAACTACGCCTAAGTTTGATGCCAGGTGGCCACCAGTATTAGAAACACTGTCCAATATAAAGGCCCGTATCTCTTTACATAACTGATCCATTTCGTCTAATGTCAATGCCTTGAGATCCATAGGCTTATCTATCGAATTAAGCAATGAATACTTAGTCATTTCATTTCTTTCCTTTTGGTTATCCTATTGTTTTTATCTTTGCTTGAGCTATTTGCTGAAAAAAACGATAACAGATAGCCAACACTATATACTATTTGCTGACCCTTATTAATGGCCAGGCTCTTTCCCATGGCTTTACCTGCCACCGTTATGGCTGCAATGAGACTGCTTATCAATATGGTCAACATGTCTGGGTTAAATCCAACTCTAACCATTTTTACGACCAACATACTACCCGCCGCACCGCTAACTATTCCGCATATATCGCCTACAACATCATTACAAAAGTTTGATACTATATCAGCGTTTTTTACTAAGTTAAGGGCTTGCTTTGCACCCTTTATTTTTTTTGACGACATTGACAAGAAAGGTGTTTCAGGCGTTGATGTTACAGCAATTCCAATTATATCAAATATAACCCCTATCAATATAATAATAAATATAATAGACAGGGGTAACAGAAAATTAGCAGATGAAGAAAATGTCTTTTGAGACACAATGCTAAAAACTATGGAAATAACAAATGTTACAAAAAAAATTTTCAAAACCCAGTGATTTTTAGATTTATCGTTCTTTTTTTTAGTGCTAATGGATTTTGGCAAACCAAAGCCTCGCATTTCTTTACTCCTAAGGATCTCTATATAGGATCCTAAAAATAGTAATCTGGTGGTGATGAATTGGATAAACTTTGCGGCTTTGGTCCAGTAGGATTTCCCGAACCCGTACTTCTCGTCGCCGAAAAAGCGGTTTCCCTTTAAACGAATCCTTACCGTGTCGCCAACGATAAAACTGGATCGCCATAACACCACACTGTAATCTCCAACCCATCCCATAATGGGCAGTCTAGGAGCTTTCCTCAACAGTCCAAACCAATTTCTAGCCTCTTTTGCAGAAAGGATTTCATAAGGCAAAAATCTTAGTTCATGGGCCCTATGAACATCGATCCGATCCTTAATCCGCCCATTCCACTCAAGGCAGGCTACTCTGTACACAGCTTTTATTCACCGCAATACAGGTTTAATCCCAAGTAGTAGTAGAGCTCACCACCGGCTTGGGTCTCCACGAAAGCTGGGTCAACGCCCGCATGCCCTTGCGGATCGCCCTTCTTTCTTAACTCCCAGCACCAGCCCCCAACTGGGCGTTAGATGCCAGCACCAGGAACTTCATCGATGTGCCCTCAACGGATTTTTAGGCCCGTCTTCAAAACTGGTTGCACTGACTAGAATACTGCACCACCAGAATAATAATTATAACATAACTATAAATAATATACAAATTTAAAAGAATAACCTTGAAATCAGAAAACCCAAAACTGCACCAGCAATAACTTCAATCGGTGTATGACCTAATAGTTCTTTTAATTTTTCTTCAGAAACACTTCTGCTGGTATGAATCTGTTCCAGTATTTCATTGAGTACGGCTGCTTGTTTCCCTGCCGCTCTTCTTACACCGGCAGCATCATACATAACTATTAGTGAAAAGGTTAAGGCTAATGCAAACATGGGAGAATCATACCCTTCAAATCTCCCCACAGACGTAGCTAATGATACTACAAGGGCAGAGTGAGAGCTTGGCATCCCGCCTGCCCCAATAAATCTTCTAATATCGAATTTCCTATTAAAAATAAATGTAAGAATAACTTTTAATAACTGGGCTACAAACCACGCCAACAGGCTAACCCAAAGAATATTATTGTAGAGCAACTGGGTATAGTAACTCATGGGATACCTCCTAATTATGCCTATTAATAATGAATCTAGCCAATTCGCTTAAAAATTTACCCCCTGAGCCGAATATAGCCAGCTGGTCCACTGCTCTCTCGTAGAGCTCCTTGGCTATAGACCTAGACCCATCTAGCCCATATTTATCCACATAGGTAGCTTTTCCCTTATCCTTATCCCTACCGGTCTGTTTCCCCATTTCCCTAGAATTTCCAGTAACGTCCAGGATATCGTCAACAACTTGAAAAGCCAAACCTAGAGAGCTTCCATACTCCTTTAGTGCTCTCGAAATATAATCCGGTGGATCCTCCAGGATTATGCCGGCTAAAATAGAGGCCATGAAGAGAGAGCCTGTTTTATGATCATGAATGTATTTGAGGGTGTCAGCTGTAACCTTTTTCCCTTCGTTTTCCAGATCTACTACCTGCCCTGCTATCATGCCTCTTATACCTGCTGCTTGGGCAATAGCATTTATGGCTTTTATATGCCTTACAAGCCTATCCTGATACAACAGAGCATTTTCCAACATAGTTTCATATGCCAAGTTCAATAGGGCATCTCCAGAGAGTATGGCAATTCCCTCTCCAAACTTTTTGTGGTTGGTTGGTATACCTCTTCTATAATCATCATTATCCATAGCCGGCAGATCATCATGTATCAGGGAATATGTGTGTATCATTTCTAATCCCCCAGCTAAGGGCATGGATTCTTCTATGTTTCCCCCTAATAACCTATGAATCGATAATAAGATAATTGGGCGTAATCGTTTGCCCCCGGCGAACAGGCTATATTCTATCGAATCATAGATTATGCCAGGATATCTTTCCATTTTCCCTAATAAGTTATATAGGTAATCATTAATAAGCCCCATTAGTTGATTGTACTGTCTATCGAATTCACACATGGTCTTCTCCCTGGAAGGGAATTTCTACCAAATCCCCTTCTAAATTTTTTGATAAGATATTAACTTCCTGTTGTGCCCTTTGTAAGGCCTGCTTACAATGCTGCGACAATAGAACTCCCCTTTTATAGAGCTCTAGAGATTCTTCCAGAGTCAGAGTAGGTTCTCCCCCTTCTAGTCTATCTATTATTGTCTCTAACTCTTCCATGGCCTCTTCAAATTTAAGTTCAGAAATTCCATTATCGTTTTTTGTCTTCATCCCCCGTCCCCTTCTCTTTACTAATTATATTACAGGTAGCAATACCATCTATCAAGCGAATCATGGCATTCATACCTTCATTTAGCTGGTCAACTGAATTAATGATAGTTTTGTTGTTAGCATCAGTGAGAACACAAAAGCCCCTCATCATTACTGAAAGGGGATTTAAAGCCTCCAGATTAGAAACCAGAGCAGCGAATTTATCCCATTTCTGTCTTGTTAATGAATTGGAAAGGGTAGCTATCTTCTCTATATTGTGATCCAGTCTTTGTTCAATAGTTGTAAAAAACCGCTCTGGATATTTCATAATGTAGCTGTCTGACAGATTTTGTATTTTTGCATTCTGTAACATTAAATATCTGGAAATCGAGTATTGCAATCCCTCATCCAGCCTATCTAGAGTTTGATAAATACCGGATAACTCGCGGACGGCTATCTCTCCGGCAGCAGAAGGAGTTGCAGCTCTCACATCGGCAACCAAATCGGAAACAGTAAAATCAGTTTCGTGGCCGACTGCAGATATAATGGGTATTCTAGAACGGAATATGGCCCTTGCAACTTTTTCCTCATTAAAAGCCCATAATTCTTCTATAGAACCCCCGCCACGACCAATAATTAGGATGTCAATATCATCTCTAGTGTTTGCATAATCTATAGCGGCACTTATTTGATCCTTTGCAGTTTCGCCCTGAACCAAAACAGGTATCACCAATATACTAACGGTATTATTTCTCTTGGTGATAACCCTTATTAAATCATGTACTGCAGCACCTGTATGGGAGGTTATAATAGCGATCTTTCTTGGAAAAGCTGGAAGTGGTTTTTTATATTCATCGCTAAACAAGCCCTCCTCCTTGAGTTTTATTTTCAGAGCTTCGAGAGCTGCATAGAGTTGGCCTATACCATCTTTTTCCATATATTCAACATAGAATTGATATTGGCCATCTCTTATATACATAGAAATATTTCCCTTTAAGATAACCTTCAGCCCATCTGATGGTGTAAAGTCTAAATCAGCGTTTTGGTACCTAAAGAACACACATCTAATTCTAGACTGATCGTCTTTAAGAGTAAAATACATATGCCCCGAGGAATGCAATTTAAAATTAGAGATTTCTCCTCTTATCCATAAATTCTGGAGTAAGAGATCTCTATCCATTAGATTCTTAACATAATTATTGACCTGACTAACCGTAAAAATAGATCTATTCATATAAGGATGCCGCCTGCACTGTGTTCTTTAATAACATAGCAATGGTCATAGGACCAACACCTCCGGGCACAGGGGTTATCCAGCCTGCCTTATCAAGAGCTTCATTAAATTTCACATCACCTTTTAGCTTGCCTTCAACCCTGGTTGTTCCTACATCGATGACTATAGCGCCTTCCTTTATATATTCGCTATCTATAGATTCGGGACGTCCTATTGCCACGACCAATATATCTGCACTTTTTGCTATTGATTTAAGGTTCTTTGTTCTGGAATGACATATGGTCACAGTAGCATTTTCCCTAAGTAGCATGATAGATACAGGTTTACCGACAATATTGCTACGCCCTATTACCACAGCATGCTTTCCGGCAATTTCCACACCTGTTTCTTTTATCAAAGCAATGATGCCCTTTGGCGTACATGGCTCAAAACCTTCACCACCAACTAAAAGTCTTCCCATGGTAATCGGATGAAACCCATCAACATCCTTTCTGGGATCAATAGCATTTATAATAATACCTTCATCAATATGATCAGGTAGAGGCAATTGAACCAGGATCCCATGGGTATCGATATCTTGGTTGTATTTATGAATCTCTCTCAACAGATCATCTTGTTGGATGGATTCTTCCATATAGACAACATTTGAACGAATCCCTACTTCCATACAAGCTCTTTCCTTGTTTCTTACATATATTTGGGATGCTGGATCATTCCCAACCAGAATAACTGTAAGACCCGGGACAATCCCTCTCTCATTACTTAACCTTTTTATATCATTCTTTAATGACTCCTTGACTTTATTAGCAAGAGCTTTTCCATCTATTAAGTTTGCGGCCATATTTACCTCCCTTTACCAATACTATTCTTCTCCATTTATCCGGGTTTTAATAGACTCAGACCTAATGAAATTACCTAATATCCCGTTTATAAATGAACTGGATTTTTCGTTCCCATACTTCTTTGCCAATTCAACGGCCTCATTTATAGATACGCTTATAGGAATATCATCCATAAATAATAGTTCATATAAAGCTAGCCTAATGATTGCCAGATCCACTCTGGCCATTCTTTCCAATGACCAACCCTTCGCATATTTCCGTATATAATCATCTATTTTCCCTTGTTCAGCATCCATGGAAAACAGGATTTCCTTAACATATTCTTCATCATTCTCATCCAGTTGAAACTCTTCACTGAGGTTTTTAAAAGATTCACTATGATATTCACCAGCTATATCCCTTTCATATAGCAGTTTCATAAGTACTTCTCTTGCAGCTACTCTAGACATTGATTTCCTCCAGGTCATCCCTATAGGGTTACTGTTTGTTATTCTTTCAATAAACCGATACCATACATAATAAGATGATTCATATCTTGAATATGTATTAAACTCACGAAATCTAGCAAACCATGTTTACTAACCCACATAAAACAAATCACCCCTTGGGCAGTATTTTATCCAGGAAATTCATAAATCTTTCCTGCCTATCGTTCATACCACCTATCCAATAACCAATACCAACGCATATTGACAAAATTACGGTTTTCCAAAATCCGATCGTTACGATAATAATTCCGACTATTAATCCCAGGGATACTCCTACGATTCTTCCTCTATGATCCTGCCATGCCCTGCTAAAAAACTCCTTATCCATCTAACTTCCTCCTCATTGAACCTTTGGTCGCTGCTGAGGTGCAGTGAGATTATCGATATAAACAAATACTTCTTTCACTAAAATTCCAGCATAGCCTTCAATGTATTCCTTAACCTTTTTCTGTATACTAACGGACAAATCCTGTAAGACCACATCAGGCATAATTGATACCTTTAGTCGTATTTTTACTCCATCATCCTCATTCAATATGCTTATCTTTGAATCCCTTACTTCGTTAAAGCCATTAACCGCTTTATGAGTCATCGCTTCCAAGGTATTTATGGATATACGGATTATACCCAGGTCTGTGTGTTTTAATAGAGCACTGCTCGGCACTTTTGGTCTATTACCGGAAAAAAGCAGTTTAATGCTCACAACTAGAAAGAATATGCACACTAGAGTACTGACAAGAAAAAATCGCCAATCGGGCTGAAAACTTCCGAGAAAATAATTGATATTCTTCAAGGGAATTATATTAACACCTATTGCTATAAAAAGCACCAAAATAGCAATGGATATAATAGCAACAACCAATGTATAGATGGTCAATAACAATCGATTAAGTAAACCTATTTTCATCCTGCCCAAGCCTCCCTTTATCTACCTATCTTGTAATAATTATACATGTATAAACCCCCTGAAAATGCCAGGAGGTTAACACACTATTGTTTTATACTATGCTGTTCGCTGATTTCCTTGTGAAATTCGATTCCCTGTATGTATATGTTCACTTCAACAACTGTTAGCCCTGTCATAGTTTCAATGGACTTTTTGACATTCTCTTGGACATTCCAGGCGACCTCGGGAATTTGCACTCCATATTCAACATTCATAAAAAGGTCAACTGCAGCTTCTTTTTCTCCAACTTCTACCTTTACACCCCTGGTTGGACTCTTTTTACCAAACTTTTCGACGATACCGGCACTCATAGAAGCTACACCTTTTACTTCTAATGCGGCAAGGCCGGCAATAGTAGCTACTACATCATCGGCGAAGGTAACCTTACCATATTCATCAATATTGGTTTGCATAGATTCATCTGCCAAATTGTTCACCTCCAAATTATTAACAATAGAGACAACATAAATAATACTATAATAGTATTTTCAAAAAATAGTCCTATCTATATTAGTATATTATAGCAAAACAAAAACCTCTTTACAAACTATCCATCCTAAAAAATATAACAATAGATAAGAAAACTCTCCATAGACGAAAAAATCCCCTATTGGGATTTTTTCATTTCAGTTAATCCTGATTCTCAGTATTGGATTTGATCTTGGTACCATCCAATCCAAATTCTTTTAATACCTTTAATTCTATTTCGTCCCTTAATGCCTCGTTTTCTTTTAAGAATTGTCTTGCATTCTCCCGCCCTTGTCCCAATCGTATATCACCGTAAGAATACCAGGCTCCACTCTTATTAATAATATCCTTAGAGGCAGCTAAATCCAATATAGATCCCTCTTTGGATATACCTTCCCCATATATTATGTCAAATTCAGCTTGTTTGAAGGGCGGTGCTACCTTATTCTTCACTACCTTAACCCTAGTCCTATTGCCTATCATATCCGCACCTTGTTTTAAAGTTTCAATCCTACGGACATCCAATCGTATAGAGGAATAGAATTTAAGGGCACGTCCTCCAGGAGTGACCTCTGGATTTCCAAACATTACTCCAACCTTTTCACGTAGCTGATTGATAAAAATGGCAACGGTGTTGGATTTGCTAATAATACCTGAAAGCTTACGAAGAGCCTGAGACATTAGTCGGGCTTGCAAACCCACATGAGAGTCTCCCATTTCCCCCTCAATCTCTGCCTTGGGTACTAGTGCAGCAACGGAGTCAATAACAACAATATCAACAGCTCCGCTGCGTACAAGTGCTTCAGTTATTTCCAAAGCCTGCTCTCCAGTGTCTGGTTGCGAAACCAAGAGGTTGTCAAGATCTATCCCAAGGGTTGCCGAATAGCTGGGATCCAGAGCATGTTCAGCATCGATAAACGCGGCAGTTCCACCCAGCTTTTGAGCCTCTGCAATGGCATGTAAGGCTACGGTAGTCTTCCCCGAAGACTCTGGTCCAAAAATCTCTATAACCCTGCCCCTGGGCAGTCCTCCAACACCTAAAGCAATATCCAAATCCAAGCAACCGGTTGGGATCACCTCTACGTTCAGATGACTGCCCTCGCCTAACCTCATTATTGATCCCTTACCAAATTGCTTCTCAATCTGCAGTAAAGCCATATCCAACGCTTTTTGCTTTTGCATACACTCCCCCGTAGTTTTCGGGGTTCACCTGCCTTTCCTGATACTGGGGTAAACCACCAACTGATCCGAACATTTGTTCCTTTTTATTATATGATAAATTTACTATTACGTCAATGAAAATTTCAATTTTTGCGCTTAATCAATATTCAAAAGCATCCGTCTTACAGAATCTAAAGCAATAGATGATGCAGTCTGCTGAACCCTTGTCCGTTCACCTAACAGATTATAATCTTGAACCTTCATATATCCATTCTTGTCACCAATGGCTATATATACAAGGCCTACAGGCTTGTCCGGAGTCCCACCGCCGGGACCTGCGATTCCGGTAACCGCTATACCTACATCGGCACCTGTTGCTTTAAGTATTCCCTTTAACATTTCTGTTGCTGTTTCATAACTAACAGCACCATATTTATTTAGAGTGTCCTTTGATACTCCTAGTCGTTCTATTTTAGATTGATTGCTATATGTTACCATACCCTCAACAAAGGCAGTGGATGCCCCTGGTATACTGGTTATCCTTCTGGCTATAAGACCACCTGTGCATGATTCGGCTATGGCTATGGTTTTACTTGATCTGGTCAATAAACTGACTACCACGCTTTCCAAGGTATCGTCATTAACACCGTAAATCACATCTCCTAATCTCTCTCTAATTCGGTTTTCCAATGGTTGGATTAACGCAAGCGGATCATGATTTCGGGGAGTCTTAGCTGTAATCCTTAAGGTTAATTCGGAATCGCCTGCCAATGGTGCAATAGTGGGATTGCTTTGATTGGCCAATATATCCTGAATTTTTTCTTCCATAACCGATTCACCTATCCCGTAAATCTTGAGTACCTTGGATACTATCTTTTCATCACTTTTTGCCTCCAAATATGGGATAACATGATTTTCGAACATAGGTTGTAACTCGCGAGGAGGACCTGGCAGGATAACAAAAACCTTATCATTATGCTCAACTATAGCACCCGGAGCTGTGCCAACGCTATTGGGTAGAACTATGGACCCTTCCGGGAAATAAGCCTGTTTATAGTTGTTTTTGCTGATGGTCCTGCCCCTTTTTACAAAAAAAGCTTCCAAGGCGTCTATACTAGGTTGATGTGCTATCAGCCTCAGTCCTAAAAATTCTGCTATTGCTTCTTTGGTTAGGTCATCCATAGTAGGACCTAAGCCCCCGGTAGTGATTATTAGATCAACCCTCTCTATGGCAATTGCCAATGCCTGTTTTACCCTTATCATGTTATCTCCTACAACTGTATGATAGAATAGATTGATGCCCAATTGGGAAAGTTTTTGTGAAAGATATTGGGCATCCGTATTAGCAATTTGCCCTAACAGTAATTCAGTGCCTACACCAATAATTTCAGCGTTCATTCGTAGTCCCCCTAAAGTAAGTTGTGATACTGTCTCATAACCAGTATTAGTAATCAAACATTCTCCTTTAATAATCTACGGTTTTTGTAAATATAGTCTATTCCGGATAGTATAGTTATTATAGTAGCGGCATATAAAGCTACAACATCAAAGGGGAATCCCACATAACTAAAGGGGAAATTGTCAAGAAGTATTGCAACTATGGACACAATTTGTACAATAGTTTTGACTTTCCCAAGCCAGCTGGCCGCGATAACAACCCCTTCAGCGGCAGCTATAATTCGGAACCCTGTTACAATGAATTCTCTACTGATGATAATAATAGTTATTATAGACGAGACCTTACCCATTTCCACCAAAACAACAAGGGCAGATGTAATAAGCAGTTTATCGGCAAGTGGATCTAAAAACCTGCCAAGATTTGTGACTTCATTCCTTTTCCGTGCTATATACCCATCCATGGAATCGGTGCTTGCCGCTAAAACAAATATAAAAGCGGCTACATATTGACTATATGGGAAATTTCCTAACAGGCACACCATGAATAAAGGTATAATGAAAATCCTAATAAATGTTATCCTGTTTGCTAAATTCATGACTATCCCCCAAAACTTGTAATCAAAGACCATTGCTATTTTTATATTTATACATATGGGCTATTTTACATACTCTTCTTCAAATTCTTCTCTTGATATAAGTACATTTCTTGGCTTACTACCATCAAACCCGCTGACAATCCCCCTTATCTCCATTTCATCTATCATACGGGCAGCTCTCGCGTATCCAATTCTGAGCCGCCTTTGCAACATTGATATAGATGCCTGACCAGCATCTATTACTATACTAATAGCTTCCGGCAATAATTCATCGTATTCGTCCGTAATCTGATCTTCCCTATCAGCTGCAATCTCTTCAATAACCTCTAAATCATAGGTAGGTGTATCATGCACTGTCCTAATGTAGTCAACAATATTAGTAATTTCATTTTCCGATACATAACATCCTTGAACCCTGATGGGCTTACTGGCCCCCACAGGATAGAACAACATGTCACCCCTACCCAACAATTTTTCGGCACCACTAACATCCAATATAGTCCTTGAGTCCGTATTAGAAGAAACAGCAAAAGCAATCCTGGATGGAATATTGGCTTTAATCAACCCCGTTATAACATCAACTGAGGGTCGCTGGGTAGCAATTACCAAATGAATACCGGCAGCCCTTGCCATTTGGGCTAGTCTGCATATGGCATCCTCCACATCTCCTGGGGCCACCATCATCAGATCAGCCAGCTCATCAACAACTACCACTATCTGCGGTAAAGCATCCTGTCCCTTGGCTTGAATTTTACTATTGTAGTTTTGAAGATCTTTAACACCTTCCTTGGCAAATAATTTATACCTATTGGTCATCTCAACTACAGCCCAATTTAAGGCTCCTGCAGCCTTTTTGGGATCTGTTACGACTGGAATCAGTAAATGGGGTATCCCGTTGAAGTGGTTCAGCTCCACCACCTTGGGATCTATGAGTATCAGCCTGACATCTTTAGGCGAGGCCTTATAAAGAATACTCACAATCAGGGAATTTATACAAACGCTTTTACCCGACCCTGTAGCGCCGGCTATAAGCAAGTGTGGCATTCGGGCTATATCGGCGACAATTGATTTTCCCGCTATATCCTTACCCAGACCGAAGGATATCTTTGAAGGATGATTTAGGAATACACTGGATTCCAAAACTTCCCGTAAGCGAACTACAGAAATATCCTTGTTGGGTACCTCTACACCTATGGCTGCTTTTCCTGGGATAGGCGCTTCGATTCTTACTCCTGGACTGGCCAGGTTCAGGGCAATATCATCGGATAAGTTAACTATCCTACTCACCTTAACTCCTGGTGCAGGTTGTAATTCATATCTGGTTATGGCAGGTCCCTTACTTACCTGGAGCACCTTAGCAGATATACCAAAACTCATCAAAGTATCTTCTAATAGCTTAGCATTATTCCTAACCTTGGCCCCGCTTAACTTGGACTCTTTTGCAGCTTCGGGCTCTTCCAACAAGGTAATAGGAGGAAAGGAATAATCAGTTACTTGTGCCCCTGTTATCTGTGAATCGGGGATACTTGTATCTTTACTATCTTTTTCTGTAGTGGAGGATCTTGGCTTTTTTCGCCTGACATCTGATATTTCTTCATCTCGCTTATCATATTCAATGATCTTGATATCATCGTCTGTGCCTGCCTGATCTTGTTGTTGACCTTGATTATTCTTAAAAGCATCCTGTAAGTGCTGAGGATCAACCTTACCATTTATTTCAGGTTCAAGTTCTATAACTTCTCCTATAAAGGGTTTGCCTGTTTTAGTCATTCTGTCACCGTTACTATTGCTACGGTTTAGGGAGTTTTTTTTCTCACTTATTTTTCCATAAACATTGATACCTAACTGTTTTAATGAAAGATTTGTTAACAGCAAGAGGTCAATGATAAATAAAACTATTAGAAATAGGTAACCTCCCATTATCCCAAACCATTTGGCGATATAGTAAACCAATGGCGAAACCAATGCTCCTGCACCTTTATTATCAATTCCTAGGTTATATGAATCGATAACAAAGCTTGAAAGATCGGCCTTACTAAAATTATTTATGTAAATGAGATGCACCAATTGAAAGATTAAAAATATCGAGAGAATAGTCAGTCCCAGTTTAGCCTTGTTTACGGTTTTATGATAAGTCATTATAGTAAGTATTCCTGTTAGAATAATAATAGGGGGCATAATATAAGCAATAATACCAAAAAGACCCCGTAAAATTCTACCAAAATAAAGTCCCACTATTCCCGCGGAAGAAGTATATATGCTTAGAAGGGAAAATACTCCTAATCCAATTATAACAATGCCAATAAGCTCGTATTTCCTATTATCCTTTCCTCTCTTTTTCTTTGTTTTAGCCATTTTTCTGGCCATGGTACCACCTCAGTATTTCTTGTCAATGTTTGTTTTCTTAGGTTAAGAAAACATTAAACCCTATTATTCATCGCATAAACGTCAGAGTATATAAGATTATAAATATTCCGACTCCCCAACAATAATATGAGAAATAGTGTAACTTCTTTCTGCTAATTAAGTCTACTAAAAACTTAATAGCAAAGTAACCGGTTACTGCAGCTACAATAAACCCTATGACAATGGGTAGGCTATCAGTAAACCTTACCCCTGATTTCACGACCTTTATGCCTTCCAAAACGGCTGCTCCCAGGATAGTGGGGATCGAGAGCAGAAAAGAAAATTTGGTAGCAAGTTCAACACTAAATCCCCTAAGCATTCCTGCAAAAATAGTAGTACCCGATCGAGATAAGCCAGGGGTGATGGCCATTCCCTGAAGTAATCCTATGGTTACAGCATCTCTTGTAATAATATCTTTGGGCTGTTTGCGGCCCTTTACCATCCTATTGGATATCCATAACAGCGTACCAGTGATAAGGAGGGAAAAACCGATTATGTAGGTAGAAGAAAACATCTTTTCAAACAAATCATTAAATAGAAAGCCTATTATAGCAGTGGGAATGGTAGCAACTATTAGCATCAGTGCCATAACCCTATGGCCGTTTTCGTTAGGCCCGGTACTGGGTTTCTTTAAACCTATCAATTCAGCCATCCATAATAATATCTCATTGATCATACCCCGAATATCCTGCCAATAAAAAACAAAGACTGCAACTAGGGTCCCCAAGTGTAGGGCTACATCAAAAGTTAGATTAGTAGTGCCCATCTCTTCAATCCCTAAAATCTGTTGGAATGCTACCAAATGTCCGGAACTGCTTACGGGTAGAAATTCTGTCAGTCCCTGAACTAATCCTAAGAATACCGCCTGCAATATATCCAAATTCTAGCCCCCTTAAAGCGAATGAATAATACTAACTCATTTTATTACATGATTAACACCTAAATAGCGAATAATACTATCCATATACAACATCTTGAATTTATCCAAACTGCCCTGATACTATCCATTGTGTATGGAACTTGATTATAAAGCCTTATGGCATGAAACTATTATATCATCTTTATCCAGACCTTACCACCGATTTTGTATAAAAAGGGCTTCTACTACTATTATCTTTTATCTTGAATAGTATAGTTAGCCTTTATTCTAGCTCCAGGTTGTAGCTCCGGTCGTAAATAGTCCTGCAGATTCGTTGTAAAAATTCTCTGTATCTCGAAGATATTATCTTCTACCAATCTTACTTCGGCTTTGATCCCATTCAATTCTACTATCTGCACTTGATCTTGAGGTGAAAGTTGATATATAGAAAATATATCCTCAATAGGTATGATAGAATGGATAGTCATATACTTTCCTTCTCCTTCCTAAGCTTTATTAACTCCTTTAGCTTACTAACCGCATTCTCCAAACCGCCTATCTCATCTATTAGACCATTTTCAACTGCCTCCTCTCCTATCAGGACAGTACC
>DGDX01000064.1 GCA_002385665.1 Firmicutes bacterium UBA3941 | reverse complement strand
TCCTCTCCCTAATCCTCTTCTAATCCTTATTGAATACCACCAATCTTGGATATGGTATCTCGATCCTGTTTTCCTCCAGAGCCCCTAATATCGCCTTGCGCAGATCCCGCTCTATTCCCCAATGCTTCATGGGCAGGGTTCTGCCAACTACCCTAAGGGTAACACCTACGTTATCCATCTCTACAACACCGATAACCCTTGGAACCTCCACAATATCCGGGTTATCCGATGCATATTCTCCAATTACCTTATCTATAACCTGTATAGCCCTATCGATATCCGCTTCATAAGCTATGGTAGCATTCACTATCACTGCGGAATTGCCTCTGGAATAATTGGTCACCTTATAGATTTGCCCATTGGGAATAATGTTTATATCCCCCTTGAACCCCCTTATCTTGGTAATCCTAAGGCCTATTTCCTCCACGGTTCCGCTTATGTCCTCAACCTTTATAAAATCCCCCACGCTGTATTGATCCTCGAAAATAATAAAAAACCCGTTTATAACATCCTTAACCAGACTCTGAGCGCCAAACCCTATGGCCAGTCCCCCTATACCCGCAGTTGCTATAATGGATGTGGTATCAACGCCCATCTCGCCCAGGAACATCATAAGTGCAAGAAAATAGATTACATATCTTAATACGCTGTGAATCAATTCTCTGAGGGTATCGTTCTTCTTTTTATTTACATGGATCCCAAGTTTGGCGCGACCATCAAAAAAGCGGTTTACTACTATTCTTTCAAGCTTGATAAATAAAACAGCCGCCACCCATATGAGGATTATCTTAAGTATCCTGTAGCCTAAGGCTAAATACTGATCAACAGTCCACCGGTTTAACCAGGCTGAGATAAGATTAAACATATTTTCAGTACACTCCCTTCTGCTACATATCCCTTTCATACAGGGCAGGTATCCTTCTTCTATTCCTGTCCTTAATGAATCCTGTTCCTTGCCGCATCCACCAACCCATTAAACAAGCCCAGCATTCTCTCATCCTTTTCCCACATCCTCTCAGGATGCCATTGTACACCCACCGCAAAGGTATGAGACGGTGATTCTATACCCTCAACCACACCATCATCGCATCTTGCCGTTACCCTAAAACAGTCTGCCGGTTCCCTTACAGCCTGATGGTGAAAGCTATTGGTCCTTATCCTTTCGTTTCTAAGGAGCTCTGCCAGCCTTGAGCCCTTTGCCAGCTCGACTACATGGCTCCCATACCAGTCGGGGGCGAGTTGGCTGTGCTTCTGCAAGAAGCCCTTGTCCCATTGACTGTCCAAATCCTGATATATTTCTCCTCCCATGGCGATATTCATAAGCTGCATACCTCGACAAATACCCAGTACCGGTATATCCCGGTCCATGACTTCCCTACACAAGGGGATCTCCAGCCTGTCCCTATAGGGGTTTATGGACCCAAGCCTTGGATTTGGAGCCTCACCAAAATATGCAGGATCTACATCCCCTCCCCCTGTAAACACGATTCCACCCAATAGATCTATAATCTCCGGAATTGTCCCTTCGTCAATCCTTGGTATCAGGTAGGGCAGTCCTCCTGACCTGAGTATCGCCCGATAATAACCATCAAAAATCTGGGAGGTCTGTTTTTGAACATCATAATCGCAGGTTACCCCGATAAGGGGTTTTGACATAGCCATCTCCTTCTTTCCGGCTCCCAACTGCCCTAAGGTTAGAGCCCGTCTCAGTCATAATTACACTTGAAATATATAGTTTTAAGAATATCTCATAAGCTACTGGTTATTTGACTTTTCCCATTGGGCAATTCACATCTGATTTAGTATATAACCCAGGTCATCTCCTATAGAACATCAAAACTTGCTTATATACCTTTTTAGTTCCCAGGGGGTTACCTGCACCTTATACTCATCCCACTCAATCTTCTTAGCCTCTACATAACGACTGTAGATATGCTGGCCCAGGGCTTCCTGAATAACTCTATCCGCCTCCAGGGCCCGAATGGCGTTGGCTAGATTACTGGGAAGCCGGGGAATATGTCCGTCCAGCCTCTCCTGTTCCGTCATATCATAGATGTTACAATTGACGGGATCTGGTGGTAGAATCCTGTTCTTTATCCCTTCAAGCCCGGCCTTCAATGTGACGGCCAATGCCAAATAGGGATTACATGCAGGATCCGGGCTCCTCAGCTCAACCCTCGTCCCTGTTCCCCGGTTTGCCGGTATCCGGATAAGGGGACTTCTGTTTTGTCCAGACCAGGCGATATAGACCGGAGCCTCGTATCCTGATACCAGCCTCTTATAGGAATTAACCAAGGGGTTGGTTATAGCCGTTATGGCAGGTGCATGTTCCATAAGCCCACCTATATAGTACATGGCCACATCGCTAAGCTCCATCTCCCCATTTGGATCATAAAAGGCGTTGTCCTCACCGCAGAAGAGGGATTGGTTGAGATGCATTCCGGAACCTGCTATGCCAAATACAGGCTTTGGCATAAAGGTGGCATGAAGTCCATGGCGCTGGGCAACTATTCTGACCACCATTTTAAAGGTCATTACATTGTCGGCTGTAGCCAGGGCATCATCGTATTTAAAATCTATCTCATGCTGTCCAGGAGCTAATTCATGGTGCGAAGCCTCGATTTCAAAACCCATCTGCTCCAGGGTTATACACATCTCCTGACGGGCACTCTCTCCCAAGTCCACGGGTCCTAAATCGAAATATCCTGCATTGTCATGGGTATTGGTGGTAGGTTTCCCATCCTCGTCTATATGGAAGAGAAAAAACTCCGCTTCAGGACCCACGCACATCCTATATCCCATATCCTCTGCCTCTTTTAAAACCCTCTTTAAGGTATTTCTTGGGCAGCCCTCAAAGGGTGTCCCATCCGCATTGTATACGTCACAGATCAGCCGGGCCACTTTCCCCTGCCCGCTGCTCCATGGAAATATTACAAAGGAATCAGGGTCGGGATAGAGATACATATCCGATTCCTCGATTCTAACAAAGCCCTCTATAGAAGAGCCGTCGAACATCATTTGATTATTTAAGGCCTTATCCAGTTGTTGGACTGTAATAGCTACATTTTTCATGGTGCCAAAGATATCTGTGAATTGGAGTCGGACAAACTTTACCTTTTCCTCTTGACATATTCTCTTTATATCTTCCCTGCTGTACTTGGTCATATAACAATCCTCCCTTAATTGTGGATAATCCTTAAATTATCATTTCAAACCTGTTCCATATTGGCCATGCTTGATCCATTTCCCGGATAACTTGTATTTTTTATATTTATCGCCATTATATATTGGGATTATATCTCTGTCAAAGGAACTAGAAAGTATTATCTACACCTGGCATTAACAAGGGTATTATATCACGTATTGCTGACAGTTGAATATTCAAAAGGGAATTTTATAAAATAACCTCTTGTGATAATTACAAATCCATCCTCCCTAGTGATAGAACTAAATCATCAATTTGTATAAAATATGGTTAACAGAAACAGTGGGTGTAAGTATAATGAACCAGCACAAGGCGTAATTCAAAAAGGGATAGGAATTGAACTTCCTATCCCTCATGTTTTGATATAAGTAAGAGCTTATGGAAAACTAAGTGAATCGCTGTCATCATTGATTTTATCTGAGACTAGCATATGTCCTCTATATGGGACTACAGTTTTAGTTTCCCCTCATTTATTTCCCTGATAATATTTAGATCAATCTTGGGTTTGCGATCATAGGTCAACAGCCCATTGATCTCCTGCTCTACATCCGTTAGCTGGGTATAGCAAAATCCCTGGATCAGCGGAGATTCCAGTACGGCAGACACTACCTCGTAATACCTTTTGGCGTAGTCCTCCCCTGAGCTGGCGCTGGAATAACCCCAGCCCTCCCAGTCTCCGGTCTTGTAGGAAATACCCCCGAACTCAGTTAAGAGTATGGGTTGGCCTTGATATCCCCAGCCCTGGGCAAACATGCGCTTACCGGCCGGCATGCCATTGAGAATGCTCTCCAGGGTGCCGTACCTGTCTTTGAGCACCTCTTTATCGGGACAATAGTCGTGTATAGTAAAGAGATCTGAGCAGGTATGCTCCCATCCATCGTTGGATATAACCGGCCTGCTTTGGTCCAGGGACTTGATCAAATACACCAGAGCTACGCTGAGGCTCTGATCCTCACCTTTGACCAGTATATTTGGCACTCCCCAGGACTCGTTGATGGGTGTCCAGGCGACTATGGAAGGATGGTTGTAGTCCCTGAACACTTCTTCCATCCATTCGTTGATCAGACGTTTCACAGCACGGCGTGAATAGACATAGTTAGCCGCCATCTCGCCCCATACCAGAAAGCCCAGCTTATCTGCCCAGTAAAAGTATCTGGGATCCTCTATCTTCTGATGCTTCCTTGCTCCATTGAACCCCATCTCCTTGGCCAGACGAATATCTGTAACGAAAGCCTCATCATTGGGGGCTGTTAACAGGGAATCCTCCCAATACCCCTGGTCCAGAACTAATTTTTGATAATAAGGCCTGTTATTTAGCATGAATTTCCCGTCCACTATGGATATCTTACGCATACCAAAATAGGAATTTACCTCGTCTATGACCCTATCATCTTCACAGATATAAAAATCTATATCAAACAATCTTGGATTTTCCGGGGTCCATTCCATATTCTCATGGATATTGGCCTCAAGCAGGGTCTGGCGATCTATTACCGCCCTGAAGGTGCCTCTGTTCCTCACCTGACAAAGGGTGTGTTCGGCCAGCATAATACCCTGATAACTAATAAGGCATTTTAGGCGCTTGTCCTTCATGCTCCCGTCTATCTCATATTCAATATCCAAAGCCTCATCGTCAAGATCGGGGGTCATCCATACCCTCTTGAGATAGCTATGGGGCACCGCTTCAAGCCAGACTGTCTGCCAGATACCCGTAGTCCTGGTATAGAAGATTCCTTCGGATCTCTCCTTCCAATACTGCTTCCCTCTGGGCATTTCCAGATCCAGGGTGTCATCTTTCGCCTTTACCACAATCTCGTTTTCCCCATCCTTTATAAGGTCCGTTATCTCCACACTAAAGCCAATGTGTCCACCGATGTGATAGGTAGCATGTTGACCGTTAACCCAAACATCGCATTCATAGTCCACAGCACCAAAATGGAGAAGTATTCTTTTACCCTTCATATGAGTGGGTAGGACAAAGCGTTTCCGGTACCAGACTATATCATGAAAATCCTGTATATTGATACCGGACAGTTTTGTCTGATAGGCATAGGGGACCATTATCTTCATATCGAAGGTATCCCTATCGAAAGAAAATTCCCATTCTCCGTTTAAGTTCATCCAACTGTTTTCTCTTCTAAATTGAGGCCTGGGATATTCAGGCCTGGGGATATTAGTCATGTTTATCACTCCCGGCTTCATTTATTATTCGATTACATTCAATTAATAACAATGTTTATTTTGTAAATCACTTATAACCAGAAGGCCATGTCGGTCTATATAAAGGCAAAGGTGGTGGAGGAAACCGTGAAGAATCATTTTACCCGGCTTCCCCTGCAAAACACCATATTTACCTCCAAATCCTCATCCAATACCACCAGATCAGCCCGTTTGCCGGGTTCAATAGAGCCTATCCTGTCATAAAGGCCCAGCACCTTGGCAGGATTAATGGTGGCCATGGCAACAGCATCTTCCAGTGAAAGGCCGGCAAAATTCATAGCGTTCTTTACCGCATCCATAAGGTTTATAATGCTCCCTGCCAAGGTTCCATCCTCCTGTTTGGCAACCCCACCCTCTATTACGATCTTATATCCACCAAAATCATATTCTCCCTGACCATGACCTGCTGCGTGCATAGAATCGGTAACCAGGACTACCCCTTCCGGCCCCTTTGCATTGATAGCAATCTTAACCACCGCCGGATGGATATGCATTCCGTCGCTTATTATCTCTACGTAAGCGTCACCGGTTAGGGCAGCACCCACTGTACCCGGTTCCCGATGGTGTATACCAACCATTGCGTTAAATAGGTGGGTGAATATGGATGCTCCTGCCCTTATCCCTTCCAAGGCCATATTATAATCGCTATTGGAATGGCCTATACCTACTGTTCCACCATTTTTAACAACATAGTCTATAAATTCCATTCCACCCTCTATTTCGGGGGCAACGGTAATATGAATCTTTAGGTCTCCCATTATCTCACGATACTCGTCATAGTCGGCTTTTCTTGGTGTAACAATCCAATTAGGGTCATGGGTACCTTTCTTCTCCGCATTTATAAAGGGTCCTTCGATGTGAACTCCGTCTATAGAGGCACCCCTGCCTTCCATCTTTGATGCTTCCTTGATATTTCTTAGTGCAGCCTTGATGTTCTCCCTGCTGGTAGTTATGGTTGTCGGGAAAAAGGAAGTCACTCCCCTGTCGGAATAGTACCTGGTAAGCTCACAGATCTCCTCGGGGCTGGCAACGCTGACATCATAGCCTATGGCCCCATGGGTATGCATATCGATGAGACCCGGAATAACCCTTTTACCCTCCAGGTCAATTACCTGGATACCTTCCCCACCAGATGCTGAATCTGAGGTTCCGCCCGACTTACTAATTTTCTTTATAGCTTCATCTTCGATGTATATATCTCCCTCCAGAAATTCTCCCTGCGCCGATAAATATCTCCCATTTTTCAGAATAATCATGTCTTCCCTCCATTCTCATTTTGTACTTTCTATTACACTACAGGAAGGGTAAAGGATATAGTGGTACCTTCTCCTAAATGACTTTCAGCCCAAATTTTGCCACCATGTTGTTCAACGATATTTTTACAAATTGCCAGACCTAGCCCGGTACCTCCATAATGTCTTGATCGGGATTTCTCCCCCCTGTAGAACAGTTCAAAGATGTGGGGGAGGTCCTCCTTGGCTATGCCTATACCGTTATCGGATATGGATATGGCCAAATAGCCGTCATCTACCGTCGCCATCACCTCTATTACCCCATCATTCTCTGCATACTTGACTGCATTCTGCAGTATATTATCTACAACTTGGGCGATCCTTTTTATATCAGCCCTGACCCGTACCGAGGGAAAGGGTCTTTTTACCACTATCTCCATGGTCTTGTTCTCCAGATCCATAGATACGGAATTCATTATATCCTCAAGCATAGCCCTACTATCCGTTAGTTCCAAGTTCATCTTCAAGTTCCCTAATTCCATCTGGGAGTATAGAAAAAGGTCGTCAATAAGTGCATCCAACCTATCAGTCTTGTCCTGTATCACTTTAAGATATCTTTGAAACTGTTTCTCATCCCGGGCCATGCCGTCCTGTAGGGCTTCAACATATCCTTTTATGGATGAGATAGGAGTACGCAGATCGTGGGAGATGACCCCTATCATCTCCTTTCGCTGCCTTTCCGAGGCCAGTTGCTCTTCTATGGATGCCTTGAGCTTGTCGCGCATCGTTTCAAAGGCCTGGCAAAGCCGGCCCAACTCGTTGTTTCTCTTGTACTTTATAACAAAGTCCAGATCGCCTTTTGCTATGCTCTCAGTGGCCCTATTTAATTCATCCAGGGGTACTAAAACGCTTCTGGAAATAATCCGGGAAAACAGAGATATGAATAATACAATAGATCCCAAACCCAGTATATAGCTAATCCTGAAATGATATGAAACCTTCCTGGCTATTTGGGCCGGCATCAGGTTGATATCATAGTCGATTATGATTTTCCCTACTATTTCTCCCTTTCTTTCTATCTTCGTAGTATAGGAGTACCTGGTTAGACTAAATATACCGGTTTCCGGCCCAAGGGACTCGTCCATTATACCATCCTTAGGCCCCCTGGAATCATAGAGTACGTCCCCTTCGGTGTCCACTACCCTGACGCTGCCATCGAACTCCTCCACGATGGGCCTCAAAATCCCATCAAAGGTCTCATAATCATCTATTATATTAAAGTTTTCTTCCACACTGCTTATAACCCTTTGAAAATTCTTGTTCAGGCTATTAAACTTAACGATCTCCGGATCATGGTTCAACTTTGCAATGGCTATGGCCATCATAATAAAGGTGTTTGCAATCGGCCCTATGATCACCAGAACGAAGGCTATTATGAGCTTGGTGCGAATTCCCAGTTTCACAATTTCTCACCTACAAATTTGTAACCTACCCCCCATATGGTTTGAATGTACATGGGCCTTGAGGGGTCCTCCTCCATCTTTTCTCTCAACCTTCTTATGTGGACAGCTACGGTGTTTATATCACCATATTCCTGATATCCCCATACATAATCGTAGATTTCCTCTCTGGTCAGAACCTTATTGGCGTTGAGAACGAAGAATTTAAGAACCTCAAATTCCTTGGCGGACAGGGGAACATCTTCACCCCGAACCTTGAGGCTATGCCCCTTGAAATCTATTACAAGATCCTTAAATACTAATTGGTCCCCTAACTTTTCCTTGCTCCCTTCCTCTGCCATTTGGGACACGCGCCTGAAATGAGCATTGACCCTGGCCACCAATTCCTTGGGGCTGAAGGGTTTAGTTATATAATCATCGGCACCTAAATCAAGCCCGACTATCTTATCTTCCTCGCTTTTCTTTGCGCTCAGCATGAGAATGGGTATATTGGATTCCATCCTAATCCTTCTGCAAATTTCCATTCCGTCGATCTTGGGGAGCATAATATCCAAAATAGCCATATCCGGCCTGTGATTTTTCCAGCACCAAAATCCCTCTTGACCGTCAAAGGCCAGTATAACTTGGTATTCTGCCGCTTCCAGGTAATCCCTAACCAGCTCTCCTATTTCTCTTTCGTCATCTACAACTAAAATTTTCCTGCACATATATCTCCTCTATCCCCCCTTGTCTTTATTTATACCCATACCTCTCTGAGGTGGAACCTTTTGTTGTCATATATTATATATCACATAGGATAAGTTAACCTATTGTGCTAGTTATCATATGCTGCCAATGGCTATTGACCGCTCATTACTTAAGATTATGAACTAGCACAATGCGTTAAGTTACATTGGATATAGTATCTGTTAAAAACGCCTTTGCTTTTCCAAAAAGGTTTTGGCAAGCTGGTGGACCTTGCTGTCCTCAATCGCTGTCTGCCCATACCTGGTCTCATCGTAGGCATGGGTCAGATCCTTTATTTCGGGGCTTATATCCCCATCCCAATCTAGTATGTCCAAGGCTGTCTCCTTAGGAGTCAGGTATTTCTTATAGGTATATCCCCTGGATAAGCACCTAAGTATCAGATGCCGGTATAAAAACCTGATCCGCTGATGGTTGTTTTGTAGTTCCTCCCATTTTGGCTCCCTTTCCAGAATACTCTTTAGCCAGTTCTGGAATCTATCCCTGTAATCCCGCCCTATATCCGCAAGACCTATAAGCTTCTCCTTTTCATCTATGAATCCGACGTTCTCCTGGTACATAACGTAACTCTTAAGAAATTCCAATAACCACTTAAAGGCCTCCTTGATTAATCTGAACAGGATCTTTAATGCAAACCATATTAACACCAATGATACTGCCCCACCGATTACCATTATTATCTTCTCTAATATTATGGCAAATAACGATGGTTCTCCCACTTCCATTTCGGGCAAAATCTCTAGAGGATCCTGACTCATTGGTTCTCTTGGACCGGTATGAGAAATAGGGGATAGCTTTGACAAGAACAGGACAACTGCCAAAATTCCCTGGCCTATTTTTTGGAACAGCCATACACAGGCATTTTTAAAATCGTCAAAATAACTTATAAACATTATAAGAGCAATTGATAACAGTATTAGAATCCTATTATTCCTGATGACCGTTGAGGAAAAGACCGGGACGCTACCTTCAGCAGGCTGGGCTGCTGTTTTAAGTTGCTCCGTATTAATGGTAAACAATACTATTATGGTGTATACAAAGCCAGTCCATGCCAATATATGGAAATAGGGCTTTAACACCGGTACAAAGCTATATATGAGGCCTCCTAACAGGTAGAGCAGTAGGGCCACCCATATTGCCATGTCGGGAAACATGTCTGCCCATTTTGAACCACGGAATCGTATACCCCGATCAAAGATAATGATTCCGGACAAAAATACCACTATCTTGGTTAAGGGTCCTTGAGAGAGTAATAATATCCACAGGGTATTTATAAGTATCCCGGCAACTATATGAGCATATCGGGGTTTTTTCAGAAGATAACTGCCTAGAACAAGCCCCAGCAAATAAGAGCCGGATATACAAATCATCCATATCCAAACATCCGCGGGAATAATCAAAACCCCAAGGGTTAACAATATTGGAAAAAAAGCTACTATCTCCAATAATCCCTGGAGCCACTTTACAAATATTTCTTTCAAGACATCTATCCTGTCCTTAATCATTGCTCCCTTCCTTTCCGGGATCCTTCAACCATAATATCTCTACGGAATTGCCCATATCCTCCAATTGTCTAATCTGGTTTCTCATGCGTTCGCTAACATACGAAGTAATGAACAAATAATCTATAGATCCGGAAAACGCTCCCGATGCCCGCTCCTTAATCTCCTCTTCTAAAAAAGTATAGAAAGTAACACTTCTGTCCACTACAAGCTTGGCCATAGTATCCAATAAGAAGAATAGCTGTTCCTCGCCATTGCGGGGGAAGACCCTTACCGGCTGCTTAGGTTCGTCAATCGTATATCCATTGCTGCCAAACCCCACATCGATTCCTTGGGATATAGCGTGACTAACAATGGAGGCTGCGTAGGAGATCCCCCTTTCTATACGGTCCGGTTCAGTAATTGGCCCCCACATATCCTCGGTTATATCCATATTCAGGTAGACCATAATCCTGGGATCTGCAGTGTAATCCCTCTTATGTACCTGGAGTTTGCCGGTACGGGCTGTGGCCTTCCAATTGATATTGTTAAGGGGATCGCCAGGAGTATATTCCCGAACTCCGGAATACATAAACGGATCGTCCACTATCCACCTTTTTACCACAACATCCCCCATCCAACTTCGGGATAGAAAGGGTATCTCATCCAGGGACAGCAGTTTCGGATATACCAGTAGTTCCGCATCCAATTCATAGACCCTTGATACAGTACGAAAGCCGAATAAGTCGCCGCAAGTTAAAGCTGCCGAGTTTAACCTATAGCAACCCCTTTTTTTACACTTTATCAGATGCCTTCTATTTATAGCAGTAAAGGGCATAAGGCTGAACAGACTTTTATGAAATTGCTGATGCTTAATATCCAGATTAAATTGCCTTTGGAACTCAAGATTCTCACTGATTTTAGATTCGATTCTCAGCCAGGGCACAGGAAGCAATTTTCTATTGCTAATTCTTTCTATCATCTCAATTTCCTGTCCCTCAAAAGCACTGTTAACACTAAAATATCTGCTATATTCGATTCCCTTTAGAATCCACCTATTGGTTATCCAAGCTTGAATTGAAACTACTAAAAAGGTAACAAATATTATCCATTGGATATTCATAGTATCCCCTCATCGTCAGACGGAATCCTTTCACTGGGTACAGGCACAGCCTTAAGGATTTGAGAGATAATGTTATCCAACTGTCCCTCCCTCATACCTAATACACTGCGCAATATTATCCTATGTCCTAATACCGGCTTTGCCATCTTCTTAATGTCATCCGGAGATACATAATCCCTTCCTTGCAAAATAGCATAGACCTGAGCAGCTTTAAGCAAGGCCTGGCTCCCCCTGGGACTGACTCCCAGCATAATCTCACTGTGTTGCCTTGTAACCTCCACTATTCTAACTATATATCGCATGACATCATCGCTAACAAATACCCGTGCATAATTTTGCTGAGCATCTATAATCTCCTCCCTTTGAACTACAGGTCCAATTTCTACGAGGGGATCCCTTTCCTTGAATCTTCTGAGTATCTCCACACCTTCGTCTGTGGATGGGTATCCCATATCAACTTTTATAAGAAACCTATCCAATTGGGCCTCTGGCAGGGGAAAGGTTCCCTGAGTTTCTACAGGATTTTGAGTTGCTAACACCATAAAGGGACGTTCTAACAATCTAGTATCCCCATCCACCGTTACCTGCCTCTCTTCCATGGTTTCCAGGAGGCTGGATTGGGTTCTCGGTGTGGCCCTGTTTATTTCATCGGCAAGGAGTATATTGGTAAACACCGGACCGGGTCTAAATTGAAATTCTCCAATCTTTTGGTTGTAGAAGTTTATCCCGCTTAAGTCGCTGGGTAGTAGATCCGGAGTAAATTGTACCCTTCTAAAGGCACAATCCAGGGACTTGGCCAGGGATTTGGCGAGAAGGGTTTTGCCTGTTCCAGGTACATCCTCCAATAGAACATGACCAGAGGAGATGAGGGCAACCAATAGCTGATCAATTACATCGTCCTTGCCTACAATAACCCTTTTAATATTCTCTTTTATGCGCTGTGCCATGCTCCTAATTCTATCCAGTTCCATTTGATTACCTCTTTCTCTTAATTGTTTATATGGAAATCATCCATTAGGCAACTCTTAATACACTCATACAAAATATGAGGAATCCATATCACCGTATAACTGTATATCAGGTCTACTTGTCTTTCCTATTGTGACAGAATCATTCTTAACCCCATCTGATAGGAATATATTCTTCATTACAAGTCTGAAATCCTTTATTGATTAGCTTTATTTATAGGTGTACAAAGCATTGTATCAGAATGTCAATAATCGGATACCTATTCTAACATCAGTTTATGACTGATGAAGTTTTCATAATAGAGGCTCCTTTTTAATACTTTCATATTTATGCTATAATATGGAATACTTTAGCGCCCTCCAAATACCAGTTTTACTTGAAACACAAGGTATATTTGATATATAATTGTTTTAATACACAAGGTTGCTTGAGTCTTTTGACTATATTTTACAATGATAGGACATTCTTCTGCTTTTAACTTGTGAGAGGTCAATTTGGGCCCTCAAAAAACTGGGTCATCTTTACCACTCATTATAATAGTATCTTGCTATTTTACCCCAATTATTTAGGGAGGAATATATAAAATGAAAAAATGGTTCTCTATTCTTTTAGTTATCATAATTACCTTAATCCCTGTGGTCTCACAAGCGGCCCATGCCCCCTTGGTCGTTAGAAATAAAAGAGTTTATATACCAGACGAAAGTAACGTTGAGCTGGTTTCCTATAATGTATTTATACGAATCAGAACAGGTATTTCCTATGCAACTACCTCCCTGGTCTTAAAAAACCAGGATATGGAAGAATCCAATACGTTCCGAATGGGGATGCCTGTGCAATTTGACAGCGTAAGCAGGGTCAGGGATTTGTCTGTGAGCAGTGACGGGGATACGATAAAAGCAACCCAAAGATCTACCTTAAAAAATCCTCCCACGGAAAAGAAGGTGGATGTAAGTAAGTGGTATGTGTGGGATATCTCACTGGAACCCGGTGAATCCAAAGTTGTCGAATGTTCCTTTACCTTCGATAATAAACTGGAACTGGACGGTACAGAGGTAATCTCATATCCCCTGGAACTCTTAGAGCACTGGGCAGGCAGAGCACAAAGCATCCAAATAGTTGCCGATTTGGATTTTTATGGTCCTTATGTGTTTGACCCTATTTCTCCGGTCACTCCTATCCAATATGACGATGGTGGTCGGCTAACCTACAGATGGGACAGCTATCAATCTGCCCCCTCTACTTTTGAGCTATCCTTTAAACCCATAGATAACGTTATAACTAAGTATATAGAATCGGAGTCTGAATCTAACAAAGAAATTAAATCTATACTTCAAGCATATAAGGATAAGAGTTACTTTAAAACCATAACCTTGATCCATGAGTTTTTGGCCAACGCCGAAGATGTTCTTCTTCTCCCGGAATTAAAGTATTTAGAAGCCCTTTGCTATCAGAACCTCTCTGAAATGGACAAGGCTTTAAACCTCTTTGATCAATTGGAATCAGATCCAGGGTTTGGTGATTCCCTATCCAATGTAATTAGAAATAAGATTATCTACGACAAGACCAATATATATAAAAAGCAAGCAAACGGCGATAAGAAGGCATTGGAATATCTCACCTCTTTGGGGGATATTGAACCAAACAACTATGTCTTTTCCTTGTGGTTAGAAAAGGAAATATCAATCTTAACCCCTCCTACGGAGGTGGAACAGAGTCAAGTCGAAGAACCTGAAACGACTGAAGAAAAAGAAGTCGAAAATCCAAAGGAGGAAAAGCCCAAGGTCATAGATAAGATTGTCATTGGTGACTATGAACTTTATATAGAGGAAGTCCTTATCATAGCCCTTATCATAATCATTATCATTTTTATCATCGTGACTATCGTCAAACGAAAGAGAAGAAGAAGGAGTTCAATTTTTAGATATTGATCTCACCCTATAGGGTATGCCTTACCCTTGGCAAACTGCTGATCTTCCATTTATAAATTTTATTCTTCAGGGAAAGGAAGTGAATACAGGCGTTACCTATCATGACCCTGGTCATGGTTGTCTGCGCCCAAATAATATGAACTTATTGTTTATCGTAAACCCTATAGCAGGCAAGGGAAAGGCCTCTGCCATTAACTCTATAGCCCATATAGAGGAGTATTGCACCAGAAAAGGAATAGCCTACAGGATAGTAAAGACAGAATATAAAGGCCATGCCACAATTTTAGCCCGGCAGGCAGTTAATTCAGAAACTAAATATGACGCTGTTATTTCAGTAGGGGGAGATGGAACTCTACTAGAGGTAGCTAATGGTTTGATGGGTTCGGATATCTTATTGGGAGTAATTCCGGCTGGAAGCGGCAACGATTTTGCAAGAACAATCGGCATCAAGCCAGCTATTAGGGACGCCTTAAGGGCTATTCGAAAAAAGAAGAGTCGCTTGATAGATGTTGGCAGGCTTAATGATAATTTTTTCCTAAATGTTGCCAGCATTGGTTTTGATGCTGAAATTGTCCATGATATCACAAAGTATAGGAAATTATTCCCAGGAAGAGCCGCCTATTATATGGCTGCTTTCATTAAGTTCTTAACCTATAAAGATAAGGAAATCACGCTAAATATCGATGGAAACAAGATACAATCAAAGATTTTGTTGGTAGCTATAGCCAACGGAAATTATTATGGCGGCGGTATGAAGGTTAATCCAAACGGAATGCTGGACGATGGATACTTCAATGTGATTGTTATAGATTCAGTCCCCAGATATAAGTTTCCATTTCATATATTCAAATTTATCAAGGGGGACTATCAATATCTTCCCTATGTAAAGACCTATAGATGTAAAGAAATATCAATAGAAAGTAAGGACAAGTTGCACATAAATGCCGATGGAGAAATTTTAGGAACAACGCCTGTTTTATTTAATATTAAACCTTTGGCCTTAAATATAATAGGAGGTTACAATTAAGTTTTAAATTGATTAATCCAATCAATATATTTATAAAGCTTCTTAAATACTTCTGGAGGATTCTGCAATATGGAATTTGTAAATCAGTTTATTAGCCTATATAGCAATGAAATTATTTTAGCAACTTTTTTACTGGCTATAATTTGTATCATTATGGTTTCAATTAATTCATTCAGGATGAGGAAAATCAATAAAAGATACTATCGTATGATGCACGGAATGGAGAACAAGAATTTGGAAGCCATGCTAATCAGCCATCTTGACGCCTTAAATGAAGGCAAAGCCATCCTAAAAAAACAGGGTCAAGACTTGGAGGCATTTTCAAAGCAGCTGGAAACTACTATACAGGGAGTAGCCATGCTTCGCTACAATCCTTTTGACCAAATGGGTGGGGATCAAAGCTTTTCTATAGCATTATTAGACGGCCGCGGTGATGGTATAGTGCTTACCAGCCTCTATTCCAGGGAGGGGTCAGCAGTTTTTGCCAAACCCATAGTGGACAAGCAATCGAAGTATCCTTTATCCAACGAAGAACAGGAAGCTATAAAAATAGCATTTGGAAAGCTAAACGTATAAAAGAATCACTTTCCCGGAATAATATACGGGAGGTGATTTTATGACATCTATAGCCCTATCCAGGTCATTGAATCGACTAAAACAGCCACTGGAGAATCTGGGATATGAAGTTTTTATAGAAGATGAGATAGTCAAACCGGTGGACATTTTTATCTATTCCAACTCTGAAAATTTACACTCACTGCAGTCTACGATGCAGGTCCTAAACAGTACCTTTTCCTCTAATATTATTGATCCTTCCGAGTATAGGGGAACACTGCTGATTGATGGCAGCAATAAAAGTGTAGAGGAATTACAATATATTATTAGGAATAGGGCATATAGCCCTATTCTTTAACCGAAACCACTTTCTTTTGTTTATCAATTGCAAGCCTCAAAAGATTGTAGCGCATGCCAGCACTTATTATCTCGGCCATTTTCATTACCAGACTTAATCTAGTATTTTGCAATATTATATATTCCATAAAACCACCTACATTTACTATTCCCATTACATGAATATCACCTACGGGAGGTAAATTTTTATTTACGCCGGCTCCTGGTATTACCGGTCCCTTCTCTACTGTAATACAGCCCACACTCTCAGTTTTACCAAGGCAGGCATCTATGCCTATTATGAAGGGGTTTTCATATTTATTCTCAATTTCTTGTATGGTATCTTTTAAGTTCTTTGCGTGGACCGGCTCATCTAGGGTACCATATACATGAATCGATTCATTTTGGATAGTCTCAAGCTTCTGACCAACCAAGGGACCTAGACAATCCCCCGTGGACCTATCTGTACCAACACACAGAACTATTATATCAGAGCAAGTATCGATGGTTTCCAGGAAGACCTCTTCAAACCGCTTACTAAATTTAGAAACAGCATATGGTTCCTTTATATCTATATATGCAAAACTTCTTTTATCCAAAGGCTATCACCCTATCAAGTTATTGACCTACCTGATTATCATCCCCCATCTGTGAGGCGGGCATACAGTACGATGAACATCCAATTGGTCATCATAACAATCCTTATTCAAAAACCATACACCACCAATCCTAATCTATGTAGTAAAGCTTAACTGTATGCCAACTATTAAATAGAATCTTGCCATTTGAATCTTTTCGACAAAAGCTTTTCCAACACCCTTGCAAAAAGGAGGATTACGGAACATTTCGGCGAAATAATTAATAATAGATTTCAACTTGGAGGTTGCAATATGAAGTACAGAAAAAAAGTAGCCTTAGTAATTCTATTGATAGCCATGCTTGGAATAGGCTATATTGTATACCAATATCTACCAACAAATACCTATAGATTGCAGCCTTTAGTTCATCCCACCATTAAATGGCACGATGATAACAAGGTGATCTTCCTAAAGGAAGGCACAGTCATAACCGGAGAGAATGCCGGCTTCTATGACAATAATGGACAAATTGGATCCTTTCCATATAAATTTGAGAGTATCGACAATCAAAACTATAGTATAACGGATATCACCCATGGATATATACCTGTCTCTTATACACATCT
>DGDX01000105.1:300-4789 GCA_002385665.1 Firmicutes bacterium UBA3941 | reverse complement strand
ATAAAGGATACAAGAGCTAATGCTGCGGCAATATACATTAAAGGTCTCTTGTTTTCTATAGGGCATACCCCTGGGGGCAAACTGCCCCGTGTTATAATGAAATCTACCAGGAGATATAGTGTAAAGCCTATGGTCAGTATAAACAGGATGTTGCTTATCTTCTTCAGCCACCCTATCTTCCTTTTCATTCCAGTTCTCCTTCTATAAGTCCTTTACTTTAGTCTACCATATATTTGTGTTGGATAACATATGATTCTTGACAACAAGCCATATAATATCTATCGTCCCGACATCATCAGATGTATAAGTTTAACCTATAGATTAATGGATTTACCCATAAAAATAGACCTTATGCAATATGCATTAAGGTCTATAGAAGATCCTTTATTCGTTACCGGGGAAAAGCATCTGTAATCCCCTCACCGCGAGATAGAACAGCATAAGCACAAGAAAAACCGTACCCATACCTATTCCCATAATTCTAATAGTCTCTATCATAACCTCATTCATTATATTCCACCTCACCCTAACAAAGATAATAGTACGCCGCCGGCTATAACTGATCCTATCTGACCTGCTACATTGGCACCGATAGCCTGCATCAAAATGAAATTCGTTGGATCCTCTTCTTGGGCTATCTTCTGAACTACCCTTGCCGACATGGGGAACGCAGATATACCTGCCGCCCCGATCATGGGATTAACCTTTCTCTTCAGGAAGATATTGACAAGTTTAGCAAACAATACTCCACCGGCCGTATCAAAGACAAAGGCCAAAAGACCGATACCGAGTATCAATAGGGTAGTCGGTTTTAAGAATTCTGAAGC
The DNA here is from genome assembly GCA_002385665.1 of Firmicutes bacterium UBA3941. Taxonomy (GTDB): domain Bacteria; phylum Bacillota; class Clostridia; order Caldicoprobacterales; family UBA3941; genus UBA3941. The sequence continues at coordinate 3,962 of DGDX01000105.1, read as the reverse complement.
TACCATGGTAGAACCAATAGTTATCCCTAGAACAAGAGTCACCAGGTTGGCCAATTCGTTTTGGGCCGCTTGAGAAAGCCTTTCCAAAACCCCTGATTCCCTTATCAGATTTCCAAACATAAGGGCTCCAACCAAACCCACTCCTTCAGGTGCTATAATCCCAGCTATCAAGGTTACAACTATGGGGAATAGAATCAGCACCTTTTTTGACACCTTGGCATCATAGTCAGCATCCATACGTATCTGACGTTCTTTTTTAGTTGTAAGGGCACGTATAATTGGCGGCTGAATCATGGGCACCAGGGCCATGTATGAATAGGCAGCAACCGATATAGGTCCCAATAAGTTTGGTGCAAATCGGGTTGCAGCATAAATGGAAGTAGGTCCATCCGCTGCTCCAATTATACCAATGGAAGCGGATTCCTTTATATCAAATGCGCCTGTGGAAGCGGCCAGGAACATGGCCATAAAGATACCAAATTGAGCTGCTGCTCCAAAAAACAGCATTACAGGCTGTTTTAACAGGGGACTAAAATCTATCATAGCCCCAACGGCTATAAATATAAGTATAGGGAATAATTCCGTTGAAATTCCTGCCTCTTTCAGTAAGGTTAAAAACCCTCCATCCCCTACGGCAGATGATAGGGGTATGTTGGCCAATATAGCACCAAATCCCATAGGTAATAATAGCATTGGCTCATATTTTTTCTTTATAGCTAAGTAGATGAGAAGTAAGCCTATGAGTATCATTACCACCTGCTGCCATGTTATACTTAGTAACCCCTCAAGTAAATTTTCCATCCTCTTTCCTCCATCTAATTATATAATAAACAAAAAGACTCCTGTCCAGCCATTATAAGCCAGACAAAAGTCTTATCCTCGAATAGATATCCGAAATCCCGACCGGGCGCTTGCTCGCCGTACTGACGACCGGGATAATCGCAATAGCGATGGATTACTCCCTTTTATCCATTATAATCATATGCTCCCTGAAAGGGTTTGTCAACCTTTTTCATGACATTCCATCTATCCTGATGAGATTGTTGACAATTTTAACGGCTACACTTATAAATAAAATCAGACCGGACTAATTTGTCCTTCTTTTTGGTTCAGACTTTTAATACTGATTATTATTGCTGATAGAATTAAGGGTAATCCCCCTATTACTCCAATCATCAACGGTCCGATCAGTAATTGATCTGAATAGGCCGGATTCAGGAAGAGTGCTGGTACTCCCGCAAAGGCATTGATTGCACCATGCCCAAGCGCCGGAACCCATATAGAGTTTGCTTTTTCATAATAATAGTCCAGTAAAATTCCCATCGCCGTCGTAATGACACAGAACAGCAACGGTCCGGTTACCGGATATCCCCAGTATGATGTTCCGTATTCATATCCGACAAGAATCATAATCGGCCAATGCCACACTCCCCAAATGATGCCGCCAATGATACGCCCTTTTGCTTTACCGAAGCGTTCTTTTAATATTGGATACATTGCTCCCCGCCATCCGGCTTCTTCTCCCACCGCAAAGAGCATATTGAACCAGGGTGCCCAGGTCAATGAGGCAAGGCTGCTCACGATAATGTATGCTGAAGGTGACATACCGGTCGCTTCCAGCTGAGCCATACCCTCTTCTCCAATTTGGGACAGGAGAAAGGAAAAGTCCGTATCGAATGCCTGGGGAAAAATCAGGAAGTATAGTGCTGCCCCTGCAATTCCCAACAGCGGAGGGACAAACCATGCCCCCAGTATATATGGGATGTTACCCTTGATACGGATCTTCCAACTCATTTCCTTCAAACCCACTTTGGACAAAAGCACCGCAACAAGTGGTGCAAACATAGAAACCGACAGGATTATTGTATAAGCCATGGAGTTCCCGTTTAGATACAAAATACTGGCAGTAACCTGAAGAATCCAGGCAAGCGCAAATGCCCATATCAGGTATATGGATAGTTTTTTATTCGTATTTGATACCATTTCATATCACCTCATATCAGGATCATTCAATTACGGGCAACTCCTCGATGTGATGCATTTGCTTTAATTGCCCATTACCAAAATATAGATTAATTATATCACATTATTCCCTATGTGATAAGCAGGCTATTTTATACCTCCTACCTATTTCAGATGCTCCTCCACTGAAGGCATGTAAGTTATTGTTAGCATCTGCTACAATAAATAGACAATTATTAGACATTTGAACAAAAAATAGATCTTCACCCAGGGTTACTTTATTTTCTCTAAACTATCATGAGAATTTTACATAAAATAATTAGGGAATTGCTGAATTATACCATGTGTCATCACATCGGCCATTTCCAAAGCCTGCTTTTCAATTTGATCAAATAAGGCTATACTCTCCGCATAATTTCCATTTATCATGTTAACGGCTTCAGATTTAGTTAATGCCAAGTGTTCATGCAGCATAGTTTTCCATTGCTGTACTGACCAATAAGGGTTTATGCTGCCAAGAAAGGCTGCTATTTGATCAGCATTTGCATACCACCTTTTTTCTGCTTCCGCAGCAGCTCTGGTATCACCTGCTTTAGCTGCATTGACCAGCTCTGCAGCAATTACAAGATGGCTTGTAAATAGATCTGCAAACCAGGAAGCGACTCTATCTCCATAAAGTGGCCTCAGTAATGCTTCAAAGTCTTTTGGATTTCTCAGCAGACGGTTAGTAACCAAATCTACATCCGGCAAACTAAAAACAATGCTGATGATAGTTAGCCTGGTCCAGACAACATGTTGCTCCCAAAGCAAACGCAGATGATTACTTAAATCCGCTTGTGCTTTGCTGATTACGCTAGGAGAAAAACAAGAATACTGGTAGGGTAATAATCGCATCCTTGGAGTATGCACATAATTATAAGGAAATGTCCCCTTAGTATAAGAATACATATTTATCACTGCCTTTTATATTATTTTAATTACATAATATGCTTATGTAATCAGAAAGTACCTTATAGACACTACACTTTCAATATGGTTCGAGTTGATGCGATTGATATCTATTGCATGCCTAGCTTTCTCCTTTCTTCTTCGACTATTTTTTTATCGAGCCTTTCAAACAATATGGAAATGTCCGGGATCTTAAAACCTTCTTGAACATATTGAGGTTTCCACTCATTATTCAAGTTAAGCCAATTGGCAATTTTTTGCGAAGAAAACGGTAAAAAGGGATGTAATAGCACCGCCAGGTTCGCAATAATTTGAACGCAATTATAAAGTGTGTTATCGCACCTGGCTTTGTTACCAATTCTGGTTTTCCACGGCTCCATGGTATCATAGTACTTGTTTCCAAAGCGGACAAAATCAAAAATACTCTCAAGTGCATCTTTAAACTGGCCATCTTCAATTTTCTGACCAACCTTCAAATATATATCGCCTATCTTCTCTCTGATTTCATCTTCTATTATGCCAGGCGGAATAGTGCTGTCATTATATTTAACTAAAAAGGCCAGCGTTCGATTAACAAAATTCCCATATGCACCTAGTAACTCACCATTATTTCTCTCTACAAATTCCCTCCACGAAAAATCAGTATCTCTTTTTTCCGGTCCGTTAGCTATAAGGAAATATCTTAAAGAATCCGGATTGTATTTCTCGACAATATCCTTAACCCATATTGCCCAATTTTGACTTGTTGAAAT
>DGDX01000105.1:0-197 GCA_002385665.1 Firmicutes bacterium UBA3941 | reverse complement strand
GTATGGAATGGGATATTATCTTTTCCGTGTACATAATAGTGTCGTGCATTACTACCCCATAATTCTTTGAAACTTTTTCCTCGACTTTCTGCAACTGCCTTACTAACAGATAAATAACCAAGTACATTTTCAGCCCATATATATATCTTTTTATCCTCGTAGCCCTTTTTAGGGACATCTATGCCCCAGTCAAGATT
>DGDX01000028.1 GCA_002385665.1 Firmicutes bacterium UBA3941 | reverse complement strand
AGATGTGTATAAGAGACAGCATGGGTACAGATCCTATACAACGAAATAAGATCATCTATACAATATTTTCAGACACAAGAGAATGTTCAAGCTGTTGATAAGATTTTATTGAGCGGATGTGGTAGTCGAATCATGGGGTTGGACAAGGAGCTGGAGAGCATTTCCGGCATATCCGTAGAACATCTATATCCTATAGAGAAGTTAAGGGCTTCAAGATCAAAGCCTTTTGGGGGACAGATTGCCGATTTTGCAACCTGTATAGGCTTGGCCCTTGTCGGTTTGGAGTGATGAAATTTGAATACAATTAGTTTGTTGCCACAACGGATTAAACTTCAACAAAAAAAGATGGCCAGATATAGGTCTTATCTGGTAGCTTTCATACTTTTGCTTATATGTGTCATCATTATCCTACCTATACTAGGTATATATACAATGAAGATAAATAGCAGGCTTTATGCTGTCAGGGATAGGAATAAAGCCGTTGAGGCATATATCCAGGAAAACAACTACATATTGAATGCACATAAAAATAACAAGAGATTAGAATCCCTGATAGAAAAAGCCATGGGTAAAACTCCTGACTGGGCTCAATACCTGGTAATCCTTGGAGTGAATAGACCCAATGAGGTTATAATTGATTCCATCAAAACTAACCTCGAGGATACAAAGATAACTTTAATCATAGATGGTCGAGCCCAAAGCCAGAGGGGTGTGACCGACTATGTAGAGCGACTGGGAAAATCAGATGCCTTGGAGAATATCAAATGTAATTTTGTTAAGCAAACTGAACCGCAGGGAGGTTATTCTGCAGAGTTTCAATTAATCGCTTATATAGGACAGGTAGAGCAATTCAAGTTGGATCGAGGAGGATTCTATGAAGAAGATACAAATTAGTCCTCGGGATTTGGTAATGTTGTGTGTCCTTGCCTTAGGTCTTATAGTATTTATCTTTCTGGCAGTAAATCAATGGATGCAATTCACTAAAGCCGTTGAGGATTTAAAGTTGGAAGAAGAAAGATCAGAACTCCTGTCCCAGGATAAGGAATACCTCCAGCAGCTGATGGAAAAAGAAGACGTGTTGTTGGAACGGATGGCATATCTTGAGAAAATGATGCCCGGAGACAAAGGTACCATAAAGCTAATTGATTACCTCAATGAACTGTTGGTGATAGGAAACTTTCATGCCCTTCAACTGGATACCCTTGAACTTGTAGAGGCGGAAGGGTACTATGCCGTTCCTGTAAAAATCGTGTTCGAAGGCGAATACGAAAGAATAATGCTTTTTCTTAAGGAACTTAGATACGGTAGCAGACCTATTAAGATAGTAGAATTCATTTTAAGCAGAAACGATGCCCAGCCTTCCAGGGTTCAGTGCGAGGTATTAGCCCACGGATTTATGGACGGTATTGAAAAATAACCTTATGCGTCTAGTAGTTAGTATCAACTCATGGAAGGTGAAACATGGCGAATATTAAAAAGAAAAAATATCTAGGTGATTACTTAATTGAAGCAGGAATCATAAATGAAAACCAGTTACAAGAGGCCTTGGACTACCAAAAAGAAACTCTCAAACAGGGTAATGTGGAACTGTTGGGCCAAACTTTGGTAGAAATGGGGTATTGCACCAGCGAGGATATAATGCTTGCCCTTGCCATGAAGGATGGGGTGCCTTTTATGGTATTGGACCAGGATAAGGTGGATGAAGAGGCCATAAATCTGCTTTCTCCCGACCTTATGGAGCGTTACATGGCCATCCCCGTAGGATTTGAAAATGATAAACTGTTGGTGGCAATGCTACATCCTAATGATGTCATAGCCATAGATGATTTACGTATTATAACAGGTTTCGATATACAGCCAATAATTATTCCGGATTTTCAGCTATACGGAGCCCTGGAGCAGGCCAAATCCGGTATATTGGGAAAGATAACCTTTGATTTTACAGACAGCGAAGCTTCTAAATCATTACAAAGCGCCAACGGTTTACTATTACATGATGTTGAGATTGAGGATACATCAACCGAAGATGGTTTTGAGTTAAAAGACGATATTGACACAAGGCCTGCAGTTCAGCTGGCTAATACCATTTTCAATCAGGCGGTTGAGTCCAGAGCCAGCGACGTACACATAGAGCCTTATGAGAAGAAGACCAGGGTACGATTTAGAATAGATGGGGTGTTACATGAGGTTATGAATCCCCCAAAAAGGCTCCATCCCTCCCTAGTTTCCAGGATAAAGGTGATGGCTAATATGGATATAGCGGAACGTAGGATTCCGCAGGATGGGAGAATAACCTTAATCATTGATTCCAAGACTGTTGATGTCAGAGTGGCTTCACTACCTACTGCCTACGGCGAAAAATTGACCCTGCGACTTCTTAACAGGAGTGAAAAACTTATTACCCTGCCGGAACTGGGCTTTCCCGGCAGCCAATTGGAGATATTCAACAGGATAATAGATCTGCCATATGGTTTTGTCCTGGTAACCGGGCCTACGGGCAGCGGGAAAAGTACTACTTTGTATGCAGTCTTGTCAAGGCTCAATTCGGTGGATAAGAATATCATAACAATTGAGGATCCTATAGAAAGAAGAATAGACGGCATTAATCAAACCCAGGTTAATGTAAGGGCAGGGATGACTTTCGCATCGGGACTACGTTCATTTTTACGTAATGATCCCGATATCATGATGGTGGGTGAAATAAGGGACTATGAAACCGCCAGGATCGCCATAGAGTCGGCTCTAACCGGCCATATGGTCCTATCTACCCTCCATACCAATACTGCTGCTGGAGCTATTACCAGGCTGATAGAAATGGGTATAGAACCCTTTCTTGTAGCGTCATCCCTTACGGGTATTGTCGCCCAGCGGCTGGCCAGGATTCTTTGTCCTCATTGCAAGGAACCCTATGAGATCAGCCGTGAAGACCTGCTTAAGAATGTTCCCGATTTCCCCCTGGATAGTCATGAGGAGGTTATAAGGCTATACCGAGCAAACTCCTGCTATCAATGCAACAATACAGGCTACCGGGGACGGGTAGGGCTTTATGAGTTACTACCAGTAAGCCAGAACATAAGAAGGCTTATTCTGGATGGGGAATCCGACACCGCAATCAACAATGTAGCCATAAAGGAGGGCATGATCTCCATGCGTCAGCATGCCCTAACCAAGGTAAAAGATGGGATCACATCCATTGAAGAGGTTCTAAGAGTCATAGTCTAACTTGTAATTTTCCGACAAAAACCTATATTTATGTTTTGACTAAGGTTTGTCGGTTAATTAAATAAAATAAAAATAAATGAAAGGTGGATAAAAAGGATGAATATTTTCCAAAAAGCAAAGAAAAACCAAAAGGGTTTCACCCTGGTAGAGCTTATGGTAGTTGTAGTTATCATTGGGATCCTAGTGGCCATTGCAATACCGGTGTATAACAATACACTGGCGAATGCTAAAGAAAAAGCAGACAAGGCTAATATTAGGACTATTGAAGGAGCAGTTGCTGTATATATAACTGAGAAAGGGGGACAACCCACAATAGAAGATCTAGTATCAGGAGGATACTTAAAAGAAAAACCGAAGTCCCCATATGATGCTACTAAAGGCTATATAATCACGTTTAATGATGGAAAATATACGGTTACACGTGAGGAATAAGGTAGTGGCGAAGGAAATTCAGATTAAGTAATCAAGCATTTTACATTATATTCATTATAATAATATATTCGTATATTGGATTAAGTATTTCAGATGTATTATGCAAGATTCAGTTATAGTAAATCCATTTGTAACTTTAGGGATGATATCCTACTCAATCATATAACTCTATAGGTGATTATTTTGAATGGATAAGGAGAATTTCCTAAGCTTTTCAGGCTACATCCTACTACAGTACAATGAATAACCATGAAAGGGGGAATCAGAAAGTGAGGCAGCTCATCAATAATAGGGACGGATTAACCTTAGTTGAGATACTTATCGCTATAACGATAATTGCTCTCATAGCTGCCGCTTTCGTCCCCTTATTTGTTTTGTCTGCAAAATCGAATGTTAGATCCGAAACAGTCTTAGACTCTACCTACGTCGGAAGGGATGCAATGGAGTTTATATATGGCCTGAGTAAGGAAGTCCAATACGAGCAATTGGCAGATGAGCTGGTAAGTTTAGGGTATGATAAGCTTCCCGATAACGAATTTGGACTAGAATATGATGACAATAAATATTTGGTTTTAAAATTTATA
>DGDX01000029.1 GCA_002385665.1 Firmicutes bacterium UBA3941 | reverse complement strand
CATCCCATGGCCCTGTTCCCCCAGATCTTAAGGACAGAACGCCCGGACAGAACCGCATCCTTCCTGATGGAGGGCAAGGTAATCATCATCAGCGATGGCACTCCCCATGCAAGCATCGTTCCCGTGACCTTTTTCCATATGATGCATGCCTCGGAAGATTCCTTTATCCGTTGGCAATTCGGTACCTTTCTTAGGCTTGTCCGGTATATGGGGATGGGATTGGCCATGCTCCTGCCTGCCCTTTATATAGCCCTGACGCTGTTTCATCATGAGATGATACCGACAGAACTTATACTGGCAATTGAAGAATCCCGGGAAAATGTCCCTTTCCCCGTAATTGTTGAGATACTACTGATGGAACTTTCCTTTGAGCTTATTCGGGAGGCAGGTATACGGGTACCGGATGTAATAGGCCAAACCCTTGGTATTATTGGTGCCCTGATACTGGGTCAATCCGCTGTTGCTGCCAATCTTGTCAGCCCCATCCTGGTCATTATAGTATCCATAACGGGATTGGGAAGCTTTGCTATTCCCAACTATGATTTAGCAATAGCCATCAGGATAATCAGATTTGTCTTCATAGCCCTGGCTGCTGTACTCGGTTTCTATGGTATAGCTATAGGAATCTTTATTATCGGGGGCTTTGCCTGCAGTATGAAATCCTTCGGGATACCCTACTTCACCCCCGTTGCCCCCAGAGCCAGGGTAAATCCGGATATAGTCATCAGAGGACCCCTGTGGAAACAGACCTTAAGACCGGACTCCACCAATCCCCTGGATAAGACCAGAACGGGTAAGCCCGTACGCGGATGGGTCAATAGAAGACAGAGGGGGGATCAGAAATGATAGAAGAAGGTAAATTCGGGGTTCAGGAAACGGTATGGCTTATGGTCTCTACCATAGTTACAAAGGTATTTTACACCAGTCCGGCCCAGGTGGCTAGTCTGGTGGGCAATGTCAGCTGGTATATGACCCTGATATCTACGGCTACAGCTATCCTGGGCTTTACTTTTATATATCTTCTCCTAAAAAGGTTTCCCGGATGGGACATAGCAACCATAATGAAGGATACCCTGGGAGGCTTCTTTGGGTTTGTCTTTTCGATTGCTCTGGCCCTTTATCTGCTCTTCCTGGCAACCAATACCCTGAGCGAATTTACGGAGGTTGCCAAGGCATATGTTTTTCTCCTTACCCCCTCTTCCTTTATATTAGGAGTATTCGTGGTCGGGGTACTGGTCATGTGTATACTGGGACTGGAAACCCAGGCCAGGTTTGCCAAGTTAGCCGCCTATACGATGCTGACTGGCTTTGTTTTGGTTCTGATCCTCGGTACGGAAAATTATGATATCAATAGGCTGTTTCCCATTCTTGGCTATGGCGCAGACAAAATCCTTATAACCGGCCTGGCACGAAGCTCCGTCTATGGCGAAATAGTTATTTTAGCCGTCATAGCCCCCTCCCTACAAGGCACCTACTTTGTGAAGAAAGCGGGATATATCAGTCTGATTCTATCCGGACTCCTGATATCCCTATCCGTCCTCGCCTACTCCCTATCCTTTCCCTACTATGTCGCCCAGGAGATAGTAGCCCCCATGTATGAGATGGCTGAGCTTATCGACTACGGTAGATTCGTCCAAAGGGTAGAACCCATCTTCCTTTTCATATGGTTCTTCAGCTCCTTTATCTCAATAACCGCCCTCTTCTATTGCTTTGTCAGCCTGTATTGTAAAATCTTCAGGATCCAGGATATAAGGCCTATAGCCTTGGGATCCGCCTTAATCCTCTTTGTAAGTGCTTTATTCAATATGGATTTAGGTGTAGGAGCGGTCCAAAGGATACAGAACATCAGGCAATATGGTTGGATACCCCCTTTTATTCTTCCCCTTATAGCCCTGATAGTAGGAATGCTCCGTAAAAGGGGTGTCAGATCCCATGAATAGTCGGCTTATTCCAATCCTCATGACCGTAATCCTAGCTGTTCTTCTTGCAGGCTGCTATGACGCCAGTGAAGTTGACGATATAACCCATGTCCTGGCTATGGGAATCGATAGGGGAGTTTCAGATAAGTGGAGGCTGACAGTGCAATTCTCCACTATTCAGGATAGTCCCGGGGGCGGTGAAGGGGGTGATGGAGGTGGCGGTGGCAGTGGCCAAAGTCAAGGAGATTACACCCATATGACAGTTGATGCCCCTTCCTTCTTTGCAGGGCTGGATATGCTAAACTCCTCTATTCCCAGGGAGCTGTCATTTACTCATTTAGGGCTTATAGCCATATCCGAGGATTTAGCCAGGGAAGGCCTTATGGCAGATTTTATAGCCCCACTGATCCGGTACAAGCAAATAAGGGGTTCCACCCCGTTGATGGTTATAAAGGGGAGCGCCCTGGATTTTATAAGGGAAAACAAGCCCTATATCGGCACCGTCCTGTCCAAGGCCATGCAGATATCCACTAGAGCATCCATGAACATCGGTTTTTTTGGCCATACCACCCTGGGTGACTTCTATAGCGACCTGAAATCAACCTATCGTCAGCCCGTGGTACCTATAGGCGCCTTGAACGATTTTAAGACCTTCAGGGAGGATGGTCCAAAATGGGGAGATAAGTACAAGGATGAAGGAGAGTATCTGGCTGGACAGTTGCCCAGATATGGAGTGAGGAAAATAGAATATTGGGGAACCGCACTGTTTAGTGGTGAGAAGATGTTGACCGAGCTAAACGGCACCGAGACCCGGGCCCTGCTTATGCTAAGGGGAGAATTCAAGCGAGGTTTTTTTACCGTCCAGGACCCCAAAAAGCCGGAACTGATCATCCCCCTGGATATTCGGCCAAAAGGCAAACCCAAGGTAAGGATGAGCTTTAAAGATGGTATTCCAAACATTGATATAACAGTTCCCCTTAAGGGAACCATCCTCGCCATCCAGAGCGGGCTCCATTATGAACAGGACCCTCTTTTGTCACTGCTGGAAAAGACCTTTGAAAAGGAAACAAAGAGTGAAATAGACCAGCTGATCAATAAATGCAAAGGCCTGAATTTGGATGTGTTCAAATTCGGGGATGTTGGCGCCAGATATTTTGCCACCATCCAGGAATGGGAAAAATATAACTGGAACAGCAAATTTAAGGATGCAAAGATAAATACACAGGTTGAATTTGTTATACAACGGACGGGCACCCGGACGAAGACTTCACCAATACCAAACAGGCAGGAGGAGTAAATGAAATATTTTATACTAACCATTGCGTTTTGGGCCTTTATATACCTATTGAGCTTTGCCAGGTATAATTGGAACAAGAGGAACAGGATGGCGGCAATAGGAGCAATAATCATCGCCCTGGCGGCCCTTGCCATGCCATTTATTTTATCGTAGGTATAAGGCTTAACCAGCCTGCTTCACACCGATTCAATAAATACATCGGATAAAACCCAAGGTGTTGTTGCCTTGCTAACATTTTTGTATCTCGATTATCAGAAACATATAATTAGTGCCCCAACCATGATATACTACTTGATAAGCAAGTAATACCTTGGGGGGGCAGAACAATGTGCATATTCCAATATGGTCAAAAAGAAATTGATTATCTGAAGAAGAGGGATAAAGTGCTAGGTAGGGCCATAGATGAAATCGGTATTATCAGGCGCCCTGTTATACCCGATCTGTTTACGGCCCTTATATGGAATATCGTGGGGCAGCAGATCTCCTCCAAGGCCGCCAATACTGTATGGAATAGAATGCTGGACCGCTATTCGCCTATTACACCGGAAACCATTATGGCCATCACTGCCGAAGAGATACAAAAGTGCGGTATGTCCAACCGAAAGGCCAATTATATTAAAGGAATCGCCGAGGCTGTAGTCCAGGGGAAGTTAAATCTTTCAGAATTGGAGCATCTACCCGATGATGAGGTTATAAAACGATTGTCATCTCTTCCGGGGATAGGGGTCTGGACAGCGGAAATGCTTATGATCTTTTCCATGCAACGACCAGATGTGGTCAGTTGGGGAGATCTTGCAATTCGCCGCGGTATGATGACCCTATATGGCCTGAAGGATCTGACCAGGGAGCAATTCCATGAGTATAGGAAACGCTATTCACCCTATGGATCCGTTGCCTCCCTATACCTTTGGGTTATATCCAGAGAATAGGTGAACCCACCTTGGGTTACAGCCAGAGTATAGATGCCCTACCTTTTACATAGCCGGATAATGATTAATGAGACTCTAATGGTCTCTTCCCCTGAGCTCATCCAGAAGGTCCCTGGCATAATCATTATTCCCGTCTATCTCCAAGGCTTTCTCGAAACATTCTATGGCTTTTATATAGTCTATATCAATCCCTTCCCCATAGAAGTAGGCCTTGCCCAGGTTGGCCAGTCCATAGCTATGGTCTTTGGCTGCGGCCTTCCTAAACCACTCCACAGCCCTTTCATAGTCCTGGGCTACACCGGTTCCGTCCCATAGGCATACTCCTACCATATTCTCCGCATCAGCAAGTCCCTGAGTCGCCGCCTTCAGATACCAGCCGTAGGCCTTCTCATAATCCTGTACTACCCCTTCTCCCGCATAGTAGGCTTCCGCTATATTGTACTGACCCCAGGCATGCCCTTGCAGGGCAGCCTTCTCACACCATTCAAAGGACTTGACGTAGTCCTGCCCTACTCCTTCTCCCTTATAATACAGTACACCAACCATATTTTGTGCATCGGCAAGACCCTGTTCAGCCGCTCTTAAATACCAATAAAAGGCCTCATTGTAATCCTGTTCTACTCCTATACCCTTATAATAGGCGTCTGCTATGTTGTACTGACCCCAGACATGTCCCTGCAGGGCTGCCTTTTCACACCATTCAAAGGATTTAACGTAATCCTGCCGGACGCCTTCTCCGCTGTAATACATTACCCCTACCATGTTTTGTGCATCGGCAAGACCCTGCTCCGCTGCTTTTAAACACCAGTTAAAAGCCTCATTGATATTCTGACCTATGCCAATACCCTCATAGTATTCTATGGCGAGGTTGTACTGAGCCCACCGGTATCCTTCATCAGCCGCTTTTAAATACCACTCCGCTGCCTTTGTCCGGTCCACTTCGACCCCAATACCTTCGCTATATATCAGACCTAACCTGTTGATGGCATGGTTATCCCCCATTTCAGCCAGGGACTTACAATACTCAAAATATTCATTGTAGTACTCCCTGGCCTTGGCTACATCCTTCCGGACCCCCATACCGTTCTTGTACATCTCTCCAACCAGGTAAAAATCATAGCCCAGTCCCTGCTTTGCAGAGTTTAAATAATAGTCCAACCTCTTCTTATAATATGTGTTGGATTTTGTCTCATCCCTTTGGATGCCACTTTCCTCATCTCCCGCTTCGTATATCTCTCCAAGGGATTCCCAGGCCTCTTTATAGTTGTAATCAGCTGCCTTTTTGTAATACTCAATTGCCTTAACAAGATTTTTGGTTGCCCCTTTTCCACTATGATACATGCTGCCTATGCTGTAGATTGCGGGAATATATCCTTTAGCGGCGGCATCCTCATAGTATTTCATGGCCATTTCATAATCCGCCTGTATACCCCTTCCCTCTGAAAGCATAACCCCCAACATATGCATTCCATAGGGACTCCCAAGGTCAGCAGCTTTTTTATAGTACTCCATGGCCCTTTGATTATCCACTTCAACACCGTTACCAAAATAAAATATATTACCAAGGCTGATAAATGCAAAAACATCATCCTTGTAAACATCATCCTGATATATCGCTATTGCTTCCCTGTAGCACTCCTTATATTTCTCCAGATCTATGGGGACGCCATGACCGTCCAGGTGCATTTGGCCCAGCTTCTCCCAGGCTGTGGGATCTCCCTTCTCTGCAGCCTCCCGAAATAATTTCTCAGCCTTTTTTAGATCCGGATCTACCCCGGTTCCATAAAGATATAACCGACCCAGGCCTGTAAGAGCCTTGTTGTATCCCTTCTCAGCCGATTTGGTGTAGAGGTCCAATGCCTTTTTATAATCCACCGGCAGACCGTAATATCCGTCATGAAATTCGGCCAGATTATACATGGCCTTAGCATTCCCCTTCTCTGCTGCCAATGTATAGAACTCTACAGCTTTGTCCAGGTCTATTGAAACCCCCAGGCCATTTTCATACATTATACCCAATTGGGTTTGCGCTTTGGCGTTACTAGCGGCTACCTTTTCGTACAACCTGACTGCTTCCCCATAGTTATGCTTCTTATATTCTTTATCGGCCAGATATGTGTATATATTTCCGTTAAATAAGGCGACTCCAGCCAGCAAGGCAAGAATACCTAGAAACCATAACCTTCTCTTGAGTTTTGTTTTATTGATCCTGTATTTGACTGTAACTAAGGCACTTTTCCCCTGGACCTTACCCCCAGTCCTGCTATTTTCATTAATCTCCATATTCCGTCCCCTCTTTGAGCAATGAGATATGGTACATATAGGAAGAATATCTGGAAAGTTTATCCTTGTCAAGACTGCCATATAAATCCTTTAGGATATCTGGAATCCGAGAAACCGGACAACTATCAATGCCAACAGACCCCGGACAATTATAATATTCGCATGTTTTATTTTACATTTGAAGATTTTAATTTATTTTCGAATTTATATTAAATATTTTAATTTTATTATTGATTTATTCTAGATTTGGATTATAATTATATCAAGAATAATAAATTTACCAATACATGAGAGGAGGGTATGGTTTTGTCCTACCCCGTTATAAACAAATGCTCGGTATGTGGAGAAAAGCTCCAGGTCACTTCCCTTTGCTGCAGCAGATGCGATACCGAATATCGAGGCAGCTTCCATTTTGACAAGTTCAGCTACTTAACTGCGGAGCAAAAATACTTTATAGAAATCTTTCTTAAGTGCAGGGGAAATATCAGAGAGGTTGAAAAGGAGCTAAACATCTCCTACCCCACCGTCCGGTCCCGACTGGATGATATAATTCATGCCCTGGGCTATGATTTGCCAAGGGAAAGCAGACCCCAGGTTGACACGAAAGAGATTATCGACTCATTGAGCAAGGGCGAAATCACCTATGATGAGGCCATGAAGATGATTAAAGGCAAAGACTAAAAAAGATTATTGAAAGGATGTTTATCAATGAGAGAGGAAGTTAAAAAAATCCTAAAAATGATTGAAGATGGGCATATAACCGCCGAAGAAGGCGAAAGGCTTTTTGAAGCCATGAATGACCATAAGTCGGATGCATCCTTTTATCATTCCCAAGACCCAGGCTCTGCCCCCCAGTTCCTTAAGGTGCGCATAGCCGAAGAAGGGAAGAATAAGGTCAATGTAACCATCCCTATCTCTCTGATAGAGGTAGGCCTAAAAATCGGAGCAAAAGTTGGACCCCTATTTACGCCGGAAGCAGAAGTCCTGCAGGATGTGGATTTGGAGGAGTTGATGCAAGCCATTAGAGAAGGAGCACGTGGCAAATTGGTGGATGTTCAAGATGATGACAACCAGGTAGAAATATTTGTAGAATAGTATTGGGTGGGAATTGCGATGTATAATATGAGGGTTCTGGAAATGCTGGAAAGCGGCGACATATCCACAGAAAAAGCCATAACCATGTTAAGTCATCCCCCAAAATCCAAACCCCTGCCCAAGGGTCACATTTTAATGATAAGGATACGGGATGAAGATAGCAGACTGATATTGCCTGTCCCATTTTTTCTGATAAGCCTGGCTTTCCTGCTGGCCAAATTCGGACTGAAGATAGCAGATAGGTTTAGCGATAGTCAGGATGTTAAGAAGATTTACGCCATAGCCAAATTCATTAGCTATAGGGACCTGAAAAAGCTGGTGGATAGTCTGCGCATATGTAAATCCACCGGATTTGTAGAAGTGTACAACGAGGAGAGTATGGTAGTCATAAAGGTTTACTAATAAGGGAACAGAATTTCTGTCCCCTTTATATTTTGTCTCCTTGACATCCCAGCCTTATAAATCAGCATAACTGATGCATTTCTGGATGGATATGAATGAATAGATATCAATGGTTTTGCTAATAGTCTATTCACTGGAAGTTTTTGAAGTGGGTTTATGTCTTTTTTCCAATTCCTCGTATACCTGATCCAGGGCTACGCCCTTCTCCACCAATGCAACGATTAGATGATAGATTAGGTCGGCTGTTTCATATATTAGCTCCCCTTCATCCCTGTTTTTGGCGGCAATTATGACTTCTGCCGATTCCTCTCCTACCTTCTTGAGAATCTTGTCCATGCCCTTTTCAAAGAGGTAGTTGGTATAGGATCCTTCTACGGGATGATTCTTCCTATCTACAACGGTGTCATATAGCCTTTGCAGAATCCTTGACTTATGGTATGCCATCTCAGCATCAAAGACTTTATGGTTTTTTTCTACAAAACCGGTATTTTCCTTATCCAGCTGTCTGTAAAAGCAGGACCTATGCCCGGTATGACAGGCACCGCCCTTTTGTTTTACCTTAATCAACAGGGCATCGCTGTCACAATCAACGAATACATCCTGAACCAGCTGTATATTACCCGATGTCTCGCCTTTTTGCCACAACTCATTACGACTCCTGCTCCAAAAATGGGTCATCCCGGATTCCAAGGTCTTTTCTATGGACTCCCTGTTCATGTAGGCCATCATCAATACTTCATTGGACTCGGCATCCTGAATAATGGCAGGGACCAGGCCCTGTTCATTGAATTTTATCTCAAGATCCTTACTAAGCATAGTGCTAATCTGCCCCCTTAGATTTCAATTCCATTCCTTCGGAGATAATCCTTTAAGTCCCCTATTTCCAGTTCCTTAAAGTGAAAGAGAGAAGCCGCCAATACTGCCCCCGCCTTGCCTCTCACTATTGCATCGAGAAAATGCCGGGGCTCTCCCGCTCCTCCCGAAGCGATAACCGGGATACTGACTGTTTCGGCAACGGCACTCAATAGCTCTATATCGTATCCTTCCCTGGTACCGTCCCTGTCCATGCTGGTTAAGAGGATCTCCCCGGCGCCCAGGTCCTCCACCTCTTTAGCCCATTTAACTGCGTCCTTACCGGTATCTGTCCTCCCGCCGTTTATAAAGACGGACCAGCCTGCCCCTTTTACCCTCTTTGCATCAATGGCAACCGTAATACGGGAGCTGCCGAATCTATCCGCAGCCTTCCTTATAAGGTCCGGAGTCCTAATGGCTGCCGAACCCACGGACACCTTGTCGGCGCCTGCATTGAGGTATTGTCTAAAGTCCTCCAATTCCTGTATACCCCCACCTACGGTCAGGGGGATGTTGATGCCTGAGGCTATCCTCCTAACCAGATCCAAGGTAACTTCCCTGGTTTCCCCGGATGCGGCAATATCCAGCATAAACAATTCGTCTGCTCCTGCCCTGTCATAGGCCCTAGCCACTTCTACAGGATCCCCTGCATCCACCAGACCGGTAAACTTTACTCCCTTTACAA
>DGDX01000073.1:2242-3961 GCA_002385665.1 Firmicutes bacterium UBA3941 | reverse complement strand
TGTCCACATACCACCGGTAATCCCGTCGCCTCGCCTATAAGGGATTTTGCCTTTTGCTCAAATTCAGGATTTCGGATGCCCCACATCTGCACCACAGCAAAGGCATCGACCTTTCCTGTAAGTCTTTTTATCCTTCCCATTAGCTCATCCCAATCCGGTTCTGCTATAACTTCTCCTCGAGAATCGTGCCCACCTGCAAGGAATATAATATCGTCTATAGCTGGTAAACCGTATTGGGATCCATTCTTAGCCACCACATCCCTATCGCAACCTATTAAGATAAGCTTTGCCCTGCTACCCTTATCCTCTACACAGGCGTTGGTTGCCAGGGTGGTGGATAAGGATACCATGCCCACCCTTTCCAACAGATCCCTGGGCATCTGATCCAGAACAGCCATAATGCCCAGTTTTAAATCCTCTTTGATAGTTACGGCCTTGGCACCCTTTATCACTCTACTCCTGTTAAAATCATAGATTACACCATCGGTATAGGTGCCCCCTGTGTCTATTCCCAATCCTAATTTCACGCTGTCACCTCTACGAATGTATCATTATTATAGGTACAAAATCCTCTACTTAATTACTAAACTTTTTACTAGTCAGACATTTGTCATTAATGGCTATTGACCGCTACTTAACATCTTAAGAGTAACGTCATCAATAAAGTCTCAAAAAAGCCCATTGCAGTTTTTATATAGCAAGTATTAATGAAAATGTATTTTTTGAAACTACTCTCTTCCGACATCAATTTGGAGAAAACTAAGGCTTATCAATAGCTCATTATCTTTATCAGGCAGTAGACTAATAAATTAGCACTTTAAATATCTTTTATCTTAAGTGAACATAACACAGAAAGATAGCTGCCATAGGACCCTTCCCGGGCAGCTATCTTTGCTTTTTCCCTTTAGTTTTTACAGGTCTATTCGTTTACGCTGACGCCTTCCAGGCTACCATAGAGTACCTCTATATCCCATACTATTTCTCCGGTCTCGGGATCCTTCTTCTGGGTATATATACCCCAACCCTTTCCGGTACTCCAGAAGGTCTTAAAATCATCCGAATTGATTGCCGGTTTAAAGCTCATTGTTCCTTCCACCATATCGTACTTAAACCCGCTGAGGGCTGTTAGCAGAGCCCAGCTGGCCATGGACCTTGCATAATGGTGACCGCATTCCACTTCGTTCCAGGGATTCCGACGGTAGCCGTCGTGCCGCTCACGAACCGCCCTTACTATAGTTAGCCCCTCATCGACAAAGCCTTCATATATCAGGTGGGCTGCCACATGGTATTCGATTCCGGTCCACACCTCATCGGCGTAAACAAAGGGAAGTTTCGGCCTGCCACCCTTTGGCCAGGAGCATAGCAACAATCCCTTTTCGTCGTTAAGGACGTATGTACGCTGTACATTGTGATGATCCCTGAAACTGGTCCTAAAATTGTAATCAAAGATGGATTTCACTGCTCTTCTCACATGTTCTTCCGGAAGGATATATCCCAGGCCCGCAACATGAGCCAGCAGCTGGCCTAATATCTGATCCGAAAGACATCCTTTACCGTATTGATAGCGGTACTTGTTAACATCATCGATCATCTGTATATAATACTCTCCGCCCCAAAGGAGTTCGTCCATCCTCTTGCTACCCTTCTCAAGGGCCTCTCTATACTTGGCGGCATGTTGTTCGTCTCCCAGGTAATCCGCTATCTCGGCTCCGGCCTTTA
>DGDX01000073.1:998-2003 GCA_002385665.1 Firmicutes bacterium UBA3941 | reverse complement strand
TAGGTGTTATGCTGCTGACTATCCAGCACAAAATCTCCATCCGAATCCCAATATTCAAAAGCAAAATCCAAAGCCTTGCTTGCCTTTTCCCATACGGTTTTTATTAGTTCGTCATCACCGCTGATCTTCCATTCCCTGTAGAGCCGAATAATAGTTCCCATCTGTCCATCCGTAGCCGGCAGGAAATCCCAGGGTTCCTTGCCAAAAACACGTCTGGTTCTAAAGGACATCTTCCCGTTCTCGTCGGTCTCGAGATTGAATTCTACCTTTCTCATGGACTGCTCCAGATCCGGGAACAGGAAGGCGAGGGTCTGGGCATAGTTCCATACGTGGGTACAGCTTCCTTCGCAGCAACCCCTTTGATCAAAGGTCCCCTCCCATCCCAGGAATGTGCCGTCCTCTATCCTGAAACAGGTGGTACTCCTGCACACCGTGATGTTGCTGGCAATTGCATCGATGACGTAGTCAGGCAAGGTGCTGCCAAACAATGCTCTATGAAAATCCCTGGATTTCCCTTCCAGCCTGTCGAGATTCTCTAATAGATATCTTCCTGCATGCCAGGCATCATCAAACAAGGTGGCATAGTAATTTTTTACGGTCTCGCATCCCCCAGCTGCACAGCAACAGCTGTCCGTATCCCATGCCTTTATCCTATTTGGGAAAAACCAGCTAATGATAAATTCGAATACTCTCTCCTGGTCAGGTTCCAGAGTTTCGTACATACCCATGGAACCTACCTTTAGATTGGATTCTCCCATCTCACTTTTGACCCCTTCATAGACGGATTCCTTTTCCAGCAGCCCGTCATCGCAGAAGTCGTCCCATAGATCATGAATTCCGTCACACCATCCGCCACTTAACCAATAGGTCTTGTAGGTAACAGAGCTATCCCTGGTCATTAGACCCATACTGCCGTATTCAAGGGAGGATTCTTCCAGGTCGGTATAATAGTATAATCCCCTTACTCCATCTTCATCCCTGTACTCGTTAAGGGATTGGGGGTTG
>DGDX01000073.1:0-803 GCA_002385665.1 Firmicutes bacterium UBA3941 | reverse complement strand
GACGGATACCTTAACGGGCTTATCTGAAGTGTTTTTAACCTTGTACCTGATAATAGCGCCGGGTATACCCGAGTCATTGGAGTTTAAGGGTATAAAAGGGGTAAAAGCCTCCATGGAGACATCCACCGGTAAAGTGCTGTCCTCAAAATCAACCCAGACAAAGGGATACTCACCCCTCATCCTGGATGACCTTAAGCGGGGAAGCCCTGCCATCTCACCGGATAGGAACCCATGTGATTTTGAATACGGGGGCTGTATCTCTGATTCCAATACCTTTGCGACGGGTTTTTCCCCTTCCTTTTCCGCCCTTATGGCAAAGAAGGTATAAGGTAGATAATTCCCTTTCCCGGGACTGTTGAAGATCTCCCAGTCCCTCAATTCTCCCCGGGCACCTACGGATATATTACCGGTACCGATTCCACCTAACAAAAAAGCAGCTTCCCGTGCGTCATTATTAAATGTCCGCTGGGGGCCCATCGAATATAGCTGCTCCTTGGTATAAACTTCATTATTCATCTTAAAACCTCCGTTTTCAAGACTGATTCATCTATGGAATAAGTTAATGCACAGTACTTATGGTTGATACCTTAAATGATCTCCAGATAATCCCGGTCCGGAAGTTGAGGGAATTTCTTACCAGGAAGGGTTTGATACCAATAGGCCACCGAGGCGATATCATCCTGTAGGGGCAGGTATCTTCTATCCTTGCGCCAACCCAGGGCCTGGATGGTCACCCTTAGATCCGATTCGAACCTTATAGGATCGCTTATATGCCATCTATACATACCAAATCTGGTCTGTGA
>DGDX01000110.1:25281-25736 GCA_002385665.1 Firmicutes bacterium UBA3941 | reverse complement strand
TAGAAAGTTTCAACGATGCTATTGAGGGTTTGTTCCATGCTTTTAGATCAGAAAGGAACATGAGAATACACCTTATTATAGCTCTCCTGACACTCTCAGTAGCCGTATTTTTTCAGATGTCCAGAATAGAAATAATTTTGTTGTTCATAACCATTACTCTTGTTATTGCGGCTGAAATGTTTAATACGGCTATCGAAACTATTGTGGATATGATTAAAGAGGATTATCATCCCATGGCAAAAATCATTAAGAATGTAGCTGCAGGTGGAGTATTGATAACGGCTATAAACGCCATGGTGATAGGTTACATTTTGTTTTATGATAAGATAGATAAAATATCCCTATCCTTTATTAAACAGATTAAGACCATGCCAGTCCATATTACAGCGGCTAGTTTGATTATGGTGGTAATATCAGTCATCATTATTAAAAATATTAACAAGTCGGGGACTTTT
>DGDX01000110.1:24957-25095 GCA_002385665.1 Firmicutes bacterium UBA3941 | reverse complement strand
GTATAACCCTTATAAGTGCTAATGCATTGATATCTACGCTAGGGCTGTTAATGGCTCTTATAGTGCTCCATAGCCGCTATGAAACGGGAATACACACCATGTATGAGGTGGTGGTAGGTGCAATCTTAGGTGTAATAC
>DGDX01000110.1:21354-24763 GCA_002385665.1 Firmicutes bacterium UBA3941 | reverse complement strand
TAGGTGCAATCTTAGGTGTAATACTGACTGTTATTGCATTTCAAATAGCCACGTTATAAGGAGGGCTATGAATATGTATCAAAGACTTGTGGCTGAAGCTATAAAGGCTAGGAATCAAGCCTATGCGCCTTACTCAGGTTTTAGGGTTGGAGCGGCATTATTGGGTGGCGATAAAATATATAGCGGTTGTAATATAGAGAACATCAGCTTTGGGGCGACCTGTTGTGCTGAAAGAGTTGCTATTTTTAAAGCCGTTTCCGAAGGGATCAGGGATTTAAAGGTGATAGCTGTGGCATCAGATTCACTGGGGACTACTTTCCCCTGCGGCATTTGCCTACAAGTTATGACCGAATTCAATATTAAAAAGGTAATTGTCAGTGATGGTGGCGGTGGGTACAGGGAATATACCTTGGATCAGCTTCTACCTTTTACCTTTGACGATATAAATAGTTCTTAAGTGATCGGTTCTGGGTATAACTATAAGTATAGTATAAACCAACTTATTAAAGGGTGATAGCATGGAAAATGGATTTAGATCTGGATTTGTCGCGGTGGTAGGGCGGCCTAATGTAGGGAAGTCTACCTTGTTGAATACTATAATTGGACAGAAGGTTGTCATCGTTTCGGACAAGCCTCAGACCACAAGAAATCAAATACAATGCGTTTTGACCCGTGATAGCTACCAGATAGTTTTCATCGATACACCGGGTATACATAGGGCTAAGAATAAACTGGGCGAGTATATGGTTAAGACTGCCGTAAATGCTTTTGATGAGGTAGACGTGGTACTATTGGTATTGGATATAGCCGATGGTATAAAAGGTGGAGACAAAAGGATAATGGAAATGCTCCAAGGTGTTAAAGCTCCTATAATTGTTGCTCTTAATAAGGCAGATCGGCTAACTTCAGAAGAATTAACCAATGAAATAGATAATTTTAAAACGAACTTTGAGTTTTCTAACTACCTACCGGTATCTGCTCTTCTTGGTACGAATCTGGATCAGTTGGAGAGTAGAATTTTGGAATATATAGATGAAGGTCCTAAATACTACCCAGATGATATGATCACCGATCAGCCCGAACGGGTTATAATAGCTGAACTTATCAGAGAAAAGGCATTGGGATTGCTAAGAGAGGAGATACCTCATGGTGTTGGAGTGGAAATCACCAGTATCAGTGAACGCCAAGATCAGCAATTAATGGATATTCATGCTACTATCTATGTAGAGAAAAAATCCCATAAAGGTATAGTTATTGGCAAAGGCGGGCGGATGCTTAAGGAAATAGGTAAAAGAGCACGAAAAGATATAGAGGGCTTATTGGGTGTTCAAGTATACTTGGAGTTGTGGATAAAGGTTACGGAAGACTGGAGGAATAGCCCTAGAGTCTTAAAAGATCTGGGTTATCAATGATATTTATAGAAGCAATTTGTCGAATATTATCGATGCCGGATTATTTTTCATCGAATATAGGGCTTTCCTGATGGATAGGCTAATATAAGTCAAATACAAAACTCTAAGTGCCAAATGTTTTAACAGGTTTAATATGAATTGTTTGTTCATCGGGCTACATCCATAGAAATTGATAAAGATAAGAATATACAGGGGAGGATTGTAAGGTGAAGGAACTAATCTGGAATTTTTTTACGAAGACAGGTTCGATTACAACTTATTTATTATATAAAGAAATGGATAATGATGGGGTGAGGGAAAAAGATGAAAGAAATTATAAGACATCTACCCACCAAAGGGGTGGTACTACGCTACACCAACTTTAATGAGGCAGATCGTATGCTCACCTTGTTTTCTCCGGAGCTGGGTAAGATATCGGTATTGGCAAGGGGCTGTAGAAAGGCAAAAAGCCGTTTTCTCGCGGCCACAGAATTATTCTGCTATGGCGAATACACCCTGTATCGTAGAGGTGATTTCCATATCATGACTCAGGCAAACATTCTAGATTCTTTTTATGAAATTCGAAATGATATGGATAAGCTCTTATATGCCAGCTATGTTATAAATTTAACAGAAGAGGTGGTAAGTCCTGGACAAGGGGATATCCACCTCTTTTATCTGCTACTACAAACCCTATCCTACTTTTGCTATTCAGATTTGGAACCTGAGCTAATAACTCATGTTTTTGAGATTAAACTTTTGGATCACATAGGCTATCGTCCTGTATTGGATAATTGTATGATTTGCGGATCCAATAAGGGTCCTTATCATTTTGATATTGTTGAAGGTGGCCTGGTATGTACTAACTGTTTTAATGCCAATAGAATTGGTAATAATATTCAAATGGGTACTATTAAAACTATTGAATATGTTTTGGATATGGATATGAACAGGATGAATATTTTAAAGATCCCTTCATCCATAATGGAAGAGCTGGATGAAATCTTAAAGGCATATATCGAGGAGCGCATTGAAAAAAGGCTGAAGAGCCGACAGTTCATAGACGACTTCAAGGGAAGAAACAGGAAAAATTAAAAAAATGTAGAATATTATTGACCAAAGACTAAAAATTGTATAAGATGATAGGGCCTAAAATAAATCAATAGGTGTGAATGACAAGACCCTATTTTCATATAAATACATATTAAGGAGGACGGTTGTATGTCACATAAGTACGTATACCTTTTTAGTGAAGGCGATGCCACCATGAGAAACCTTTTGGGTGGCAAGGGTGCAAACTTAGCGGAAATGACAAATCTAGGCTTGCCTGTACCCCAGGGATTTACTGTTACCACTGAGGCATGCACGAAATATTACGAAGATGGTCGGGTTATCGCACAGGAAATTGTGGACCAAATTCATAATGCCATGTCTGAACTGGAAAAGATAGTAGGTAAAAAATTTGGTGATGTTGATAATCCCTTTCTCGTTTCGGTAAGATCGGGCGCAAGAGCTTCAATGCCCGGTATGATGGATACAGTCTTGAATCTGGGATTAAACGATGACACTGTAGAAGGATTAGCAAAACTGACGGAAAATGAAAGATTTGCATATGACAGCTACCGGAGATTCATTCAGATGTTCTCAGACGTTGTGATGGAGATCGATAAATCCCATTTCGATGAAATTATGGACAAGGTTAAGGAAGAGAACGGAATAACCGAAGATTCCGAACTAACCGCTGAAAACTTTAAGGAAATTGTAAAGGGATTCAAGGAACTTTACAGGTCCATTAAGGGTGAAGATTTTCCCCAGGACCCCAAAAACCAATTATTGGCAGCAGTGGAAGCAGTGTTCCGTTCTTGGGATAATCCCAGGGCTATAGTTTATAGAAGGATGAACGATATACCCAGTGATTGGGGTACCGCCGTTAACGTTCAGGCTATGGTGTTTGGGAATATGGGTGAGGATAGCGGCACCGGTGTAGCCTTCACCAGAAACCCAGCAACAGGAGAGAA